>JAZNOB010000032.1:0-2511 GCA_045580565.1 Ruminococcus sp. | reverse complement strand
ACGCTCCGCACCTGTTGGAGTGCGGAACGTAATGGTAAAATATTAGTATGCAAAACCAAAACATTTTACGGCAAAATTATAGTTCGTTTTCAAGGCCGTATCAACTAAAACTTCCGCTCGAGATCGGACATTCTATTCCGGATAACGACTGCGTGAGGCTCCTGGGTCAATTTGTGGAGGAACTGGATCTCAGAGATCTGTATTCGACCTATTCCAGAGTCAAGGAAAATCAGGTGAGCCCACGACAGATGCTGAAGATAATGTTGTACGCGTACCATGAAGGCAACTTCTCATCCAGAGGCATCGAAAAGGCCTGCCGCAGAGACATCAACTACATGTATCTGCTTGAAGGCAGGTCGGCACCGGACCATGCGACCATTGCAAGGTTCAGGTCCATCCATTTCGCAGAAGTGGCAGAGAAATATCTTGCAATGAGTGTCAGCTACCTCATGGAACTTGGTGAGATAAGCGGCAAAGAGATATTCATCGACGGGACCAAGATCGAGGCCAATGCCAATAAATACACATTCGTATGGAAGAAATCCGTTACTAAGAACCAGGCAAAGCTTCTGGCAAAGATGGCATTGCTGGTACAGGAATGTGTGGAGACATACGGCCTGAAGAAGATATGGCTCGGACAGGTCAAAGAAAAACATATTGAAAAAACGATCCGTAAGCTGTATCGCATCAAGGACGAGGAAGGCATAGAGTTCCGGTACGGTAAAGGTTCGCGAAAGACGCAGCTTCAGAGACATATTGAAGAACTGGAAGAAGGAGCTGCGCGACTCAAAGAATATTCAGAAAAGCTCAGTATACTGGGCGAGCGGAACAGCTATTCCAAAACAGATCCGGATGCGACTTTCATGAGAATGAAAGAGGATGCTATGCTCAACGGACAGCTGAAGCCGGCATACAACCTTCAGTTGGGGGTGGATTCGGGATACATATCCTGGCTGACACTGTCGCCGCGGCCTACAGATACGATGACCCTCATCCCTTTCCTCAAAGGTCTGGAATCATCTCTCGGGCACAGATATTCTGTTGTCGTAGCTGATGCAGGCTATGAGAGCGAGGAGAACTACAGCTTCCTGGAAGACCGAAAAATGACAGCTGTGATCAAGCCGGCAAATTACGAGATCTCCAAGACAAAAAAGTACAGGAAAGACATCAGCCGTAAAGAAAACATGCCGTACGATCCCGAAGGCGACTTCTACACATGTATGAATGGCTGCAAGCTTGAAAACTGCGGAACAAAGGATCGCAGAACAGCATCAGGATATATCCGAACGGAAACAATATACCGCTGCAATGAGTGCCTTGGTTGTCCTCATAAGTCTGAATGCATCAAAGGTAAGAACTGGAAGATCCCTGAAGACGAGCGATTCAAAACACTCAGTGTCTCTCGTAAATTCGAAAGACAGCGCAAGGAATGTCTGGAGCGGATCGTAAGTGACGAAGGTATTCAGCTCAGGGCCAACAGGAGCATACAGGCTGAAGGTGCCTTCGCATTATGGAAAGAGGATCAGAAGTTCCGACAATTCCTATGCCGCGGCCAGGCTAATGTGTATGCTGAAAGTGTGCTCATGGCCATAGCTCAGAACATAGGTAACCTGCATCGCCGGATACAGGCTGGCAGATTGGGCCTTCATCTGTACGAAGTGACTGATTAAAGGATAAAAGAATAGAAGCTTAGTGTTGTTGTGCGCAAAAATTCAAAACAGCAGACTGCTGACGACTGAGAGCTTGCTCTCTGTCTGAAGCTGTCTGCTGTTTACGTTAAGAGGCTGCCACATTTTATTCAAATGCGACAGCCCCATTTTGGTGGTCTGTGAGGGACTCGAACCCGCGACATCATGGTTGTGACCCATGCGCTCTCCCAACTGAGCTAACAGACCATACAAGCCGCCGCTTTGACCGCGCACGACTATTGTAACTCATAACAGAAAAGATTTCACTAACTAATTTTCATCTGTCTTTAACTGAGGAAGCTTCGGAGTCACATACACCGTTTGGTTGTGGGTGAATATGACCATGCCGGGTTTGGCTCCGTTTGGCTTTTTCACATATCTTACAGGGACGTAATCCACCGGCACATTGTCGCTTCCGGATGCCTTGCTGTGGTATGCGGCAATGGATGCCGCCTCATAAATGATCTCTGCAGGAAGGTCATTCATATTTCTTCCGTCTTCAAGCTTTACTATCACATGCGAGCCGGGGATATCCTTTGTATGCATCCAGATATCCGTTTTTGAGGCATGCTTCATTGTAAGCCAGTCGTTCTCGATGTTATTGCGGCCAACAAGCACCTGTGTTCCGTCGCTGAGCGCATATCCGTATGGCTCAGGTTTCGCGGCTTTTCGTTTACGCTGTGATGCCTTCTGGCGCCTTCTCAGATATCCGGTCTGTTCCAGCTCATCGCGAATGGCATCGAGAAGAGGTACGCTGTCAGCCGCTTCTATATTCTGTACTACGGATTCCAGATACGCTATATCCTTATCGTTGTCTTCAAGC
>JAZNOB010000031.1:0-4479 GCA_045580565.1 Ruminococcus sp. | reverse complement strand
TTGTCTTATTCATAGTATCACTCCCATACGATATAAGGATTGTTTTTGTAGAAGTGGAGAAGGTTGGTGGTGATTCGAACACTTCGTTCAACTACGTAAGGTACCCCTACACCGGAATATATTCCTATTGCCGTATAATATGTATTCCCATTGTACTCTGTTTTAGTATATACAGGCCCACCACTGTTACCTCCTGTGCCATCAACAGAAATAAATATCATTTTAGCAGAATTATAACCATCAACATTCGCCTCTACATATCCATCACCAGTATACTTTGCATGAACAGATACTGTATTGTCATTGCTGCTATCAGGACCTGCTCCAGGGAAACCAGTTAAATAAACTTTCTGTGAACTGTCAATCATTGCGTTTTGCATTACGCCCAAATTGAAATGAGCATATTTTTTGTAAACATTTTCATTAGTTTCAGGGTCTATTTTATCAGGTATTGTTATAAGCGCATAGTCGTTTTCTCTTTCAGTATAAAGATAACTAGCGTTATAAACCGCATTAGATACCTCAGAGATATTCATGACAGTTGAAATGTATTCATTAGGAACATGAACATCATACATATCTGTTATTTCAATCTGCTCATCACCATCAATAATTACAATCTTTAAAATCTCTGTCTTACTGTCTTGAAAGTTGCCATTCATTTTATCAAAAACGCAATGTGCAGATGTTGCAATTACATGCTCATCTACAAAAAAACCTGAGGCAAAAGTAGGTGTTCCACCATCATGTCGATATATAATTTTGACAACGCCACTCGCCGACGGTTCTGCGTAGCGATTCTCCGTGCCATCTATGAGCATTCTCGAATTATCAATAACAGAGTTTGCATCAAGATAATAGCCACTGTCTACAAGCCCCGTATCGGCAGCAAAAATTGTATATGGTGTAAACGAGTTAACCGATTCTGCCCCGAGTGATGAAGAACTCATACCGCCACCCTCTGAAGTGTATGGTAGCGATGTAATACTTAAAGTTAAATAGCGGAGTAAAATATTTGCATCTACAGCATCTACAACGCAGTTCTGATTCAGATCAGCCCTGACATAATCAACAAGCTCGATCTGACCGGCAAGGTATCTGTTGAGATGAGTAAGATCCATCATAGAAATACTGCCGTCATTGTTGATATCGCCTAAAACGATACTATCCGCTGAACTCTCCATCGGCACAGCCAAAGCCATGCACATACACACCGCTGTAACGCCAGCAGCAAGGCATTTGAACAAATGTTTCATGAAAATTCCTCCTTCATGATTCTGTTGATTGGTTTCCGCCTTAGGTCGTAGTTCGGACATACGTATGAGCTTCATTTCGCTGACACCACCTCCATTATTTACCTTACAATATGATTATATCATGTTCACAACTTGCCGTCAATGGGCAGTTTTAACAGACTTTGAACCCGCTTTTTGTACATATGCACAAAACTCAACACAAAAACCGCCACCTTTTTCTACACTCTGAACTTTCAACATTATGTGCAATTGCTACAAACGCCGCAATTATGCGCCATTGATTTTGCATATTGCTCACAAGACTACGACAGTTTCTGTCTATACTTGTGTGAATCTCATATTAACGACCAAACGCAAAAAGGCAGCCCATAAGGACTGCCTTTCTCATGTCAGTATTCAATTAGCCCAGAACGATCTCTACTTCGTTTACATCTTCGAGACAGCAAGCGCAGAGCTTGTTACCCTCTACTGCCTTGCCGTTTACAGTCATGGACGCAACGCCGCTCTGAACGTGGTTCGGATTCTTAACGTCGATATTCAGGAGCTTGCCACGGAACTTCTTAGTCATCTTGAAGCCGTCCCACTGCGCAGGGATAGACGGGCTGATAACCAGACCATCAGCGTCAGGTCTCATACCGCAGATGCCCTCTGTGCAGCCTACCATTACTGTAGATGCTGTACCTGTCAGCCAGTGTACGTGGCTGCGTCCTGCATAGGGAGAAGCAGTGGATTCTGTGAACTGACCGTGTACATACGGCTCAAGAACACGGATCTCAGCCTTGTCGTTCATAGCTGCCGGTGAGCTTTCCATAAAGTAACGGAACGCATCGTCACCGTGACCCAGCAGAGACTCTGCAAGGATCAGCCAACCCTGAGACTGTGAGAAGATACCGCCGTTTTCCTTTGTATCCGGATTGAAGATGTGCATAAGCGCACCATCAAAGTAATGTTCTCTGTAAGGCGGCTCAAGGAGCTTTGCACCGTAAGGTGTATCCAGAATATCAGCAACGGACTGCATAGCCTTGTCAGCCTGTTCCTTGGATGCGAAACCGGAGATAACGCTCCAGCTCTGAGGATTCAGCCACATATTTGCCTCAGGATCCTTCTTAGCACCAACGATTACGCCGTCCTCACGGATACCACGGATGAATCTGTCCTCATCCCAGCACCTTTCAAGTGTATCGCCAAGTTCTGCCTGAACCTTTTCAATATATGCAACATACTCAGTATCATTACGCTTCTCAGCCAGTTCCTTGATCATGGACATTGCATAGTAAAGCTGGAATGCTACGAAGGTAGACTCGCCCTTCTTGCCCAGTCTCAGACAGTCGTTCCAGTCAGCGTGGAGACCAGCAGGCATCTTGTGATCGCCCAGTCTCTCCATGGAGAAGCGGATAGCGTTCTTCAGGTGGTCGTAAACAGTATCCTCACCGCCGTTTGCGTAAACGATAACCTCGTCATAGAAAGCAGTATTACCGCTTTCGCCTACATACTTATAAATAGTCGGGAACAGCCACAGAGCGTCGTCTGCACGGTAGGACGGATGGCCTGTTTCCTTTGCGTATACGCTGTTTTCGTCGTTTTCATCCGGGAAAGTTTCGTGACCTGCGTTGTGGTTAAACTTAACCAGAGGCAGACCGCCGCCGTTGTCAACCTGAGCAGACAGCATGAAGCGGATCTTCTCAGCAGCCATTTCCGGATCAAGGTGGATGATACCCTGAATATCCTGAACAGTATCACGGTAGCCGTAGCCGTTTCTCAGACCGCAGTAGATAAAGGAAGCTGCTCTTGACCAGATGAATGTGATAAAGCACTGGTAAGCGTTCCATACGTTGATCATGTTGTTGAATTCCTCGGAAGGAGTCTCAACAGAGAAGTTTGAAAGCTTCTCGTGCCAGTAGTTCTTCAGCTCTGCTACTTCTGCGTCAACCTTGCCTGCTTCTTCGTAGGACTTGAGGATAGCGTCAGCCTGAGCGTTGTCCTTCTGACCGAGGATATAGATGATCTCTCTTGATTCGCCGGGCTGGAGAGTGATCTCAGTCTGGAGTGCGCCGCAAGCGTTGGAGTTGTAGTTCATAACGCCGTCGCACTTGCCGTTTTCTACAGCGATAGGATTGGAATATGTACGGTAAGAGCCGATGAAGCTGTCCAGATTGCCGTTATAGCCGGTAACAGGTGCGCCTACCATACCGAAGAAACGCTCTCTGTGGTTGGAGCCTGTTTCATCCTTGCCGCTGTTTTCGTTGATGTGCTGGAGGATCTTGTTGCCCTCGAAGGAGGTACGTGTGATGAACAGTGTGTACTGGAGGTTTACCTGATCCTGTTCGTAGTTGTTGTCGTTTGTGAATTCAACGAAGCCGAACAGAGAGAGATTTCTCGGCTTGTCGGAATCGTTCTTTACAACTGCACGCCATACCTCGTATGTTGCGCCAGTGGGAACGTAATATGTAACGTCAGATGTGATGCCTGCATATTCAGCACTGATAACAGAGTAAGCAGTACCATGGCGACAGGTGCTCTTGTAGGTATCCAGCGGCTTGCCTACAGGCTGCCATGAAGCAGACCAGTAATCAGCAGTGTCGTTATCTCTGATATAGATGTAACGACCCGGCAGGGACATATTTGAGTTGAAGCGGTAACGTGCGATTCTGCCGTTTGCGCCGGACTGAACGAAGCTGTAGCCGCCTGCGTTGTTAGAGATAATTGCGCCGTACTCAGGAGAACCCAGGTAGTTGCACCAAGGTGCGGGAGTATCGGGCTTAGTGATGACATACTCCTTGTTCTGGAGGTCAAAATAACCGTATTTCATAAATATAAGCTCCTTTTATTTTGTATTTTTCCTCATTTCAAACTGCACGAAGCAGCATTACTCACATCATAACATACACCAGAAAAATATGCAAGGGGTTTTGGGAAAAAAGTTTTTGGATGGGCGGTAAATTGTAGTTTATATATGCCGAAGGCCCACCACGAAAGCCCCCCCTTAGTAAGGGGAGGTGGCACGCCGAAGGCGTGACGGAGGGGATTGCGGGTAGAAAAGTAGGCTGAAATTTCAGCGTTACTGCGCTTTTTACAATCCCCTCAGTCAGCTTCGCTGACAGCTCCCCTTACTAAGGGGAGCCTTTGGGCGGTGCGCTTTGCGCATTATTGTTAGCACGCTAAACTACAATTTACACCTCTCGCCCAACCGATCCGCCCATTTCTCTGTCACGAAACTGTAATA
>JAZNOB010000030.1:0-11315 GCA_045580565.1 Ruminococcus sp. | reverse complement strand
AAGACCGCTTGGCCTCCGACTTCAATTTACACCTTTTCACCTCTACAAAATCAACACAACACACAAAGGGCTGCTGCATAACTGCAACAGCCCTTTTACTATATCAATTATGAGGATATGCTTAATACATACCGCCCATGCCGCCCATGCCAGCCGCAGCAGCCGCTGCCGGCTCATCCTTCTTGATGTTTGCTACTGCACTTTCAGTAGTCAGTACCATGGATGCGATAGACGCTGCATTCTGGAGTGCGCTTCTTGTAACCTTAGTCGGGTCAACAATACCGCTGCTCATCATGTCGCAGTATACCTCGTTGTATGCATCAAAGCCATAGCCAACCTTGCGGCTTCTTCTGATCTTGTCAATGATTACGCTGCCCTCAAGACCTGCGTTGTCAGCGATCTGGCGGAGAGGTGCTTCCAGCGCACGGAGAACGATCTTTGCGCCTGTCTTTTCGTCGCCTTCAAGTGTGGGGATAAGCTTCTCAACAGCCGGCATAGCATTGATAAGTGCTGTACCGCCGCCTGCTACGATGCCCTCTTCTACAGCAGCCTTTGTTGCAGAAAGAGCGTCCTCGATACGGAGCTTCTTCTCCTTCATCTCAACCTCAGTAGCTGCGCCTACCTTGATAACTGCAACACCGCCGGAAAGCTTGCCGATACGCTCCTGCATTTTCTCACGATCGAAGTCAGATGTAGACATTTCGATCTGGTTCTTGATCTCTGTGATTCTATCAGTAATAGCTTCTGCCGCACCTGCGCCGCCTACGAGAATTGTATTTTCCTTGTCGATAACCGCCTGACGGACACTGCCCAGCATTTCGATAGAAGCATCCTTCAGTTCCATGCCCAGATCCTTGGAGATAACTGCGCCGCCTGTAAGAATAGCGATATCCTGAAGCATTTCCTTTCTTCTGTCACCAAAGCCCGGAGCCTTTACAGCTGCGCACTTGAATACGCCTCTGAGGTTGTTCAGGATGATAGTTGTCAGAGCCTCACCCTCGATATCCTCTGCAATGATCAGAAGCTTCTTGCCCATCTGTACGATCTGCTCCAGAAGCGGCAGGATCTCCTGAATGTTGCTGATAGTTCTATCTGTGATGAATACCAGAGCGTCATCATATACGACCTTCATCTTCTCACGGTCTGTGATCATGTAGGGAGACAGATAACCTCTGTCAAACTGCATACCCTCAACCACTTCGCTGTAGGTCTCGGCAGTCTTGCCCTCTTCAATTGTGATAACGCCGTCAGTTGTAACCTGCTGCATAGCCTCTGCAATAAGCTTGCCAACAGACTCGTCAGCGGAAGAAATAGTTGCAACTCTTGCAATATCCTCTGTGCCGTCTACAGGCTTGGAGTTGTTCTGGATAGCTGCAACAGCTGCGTCAACAGCCTTGGAGATACCCTTGCGGATAACCATAGGATTCGCACCAGCTGCAATATTCTTCATGCCTTCGTGAACCAGAGCCTGTGCAAGAACTGTAGCAGTCGTTGTACCGTCACCAGCTGCGTCATTTGTCTTTGTTGCAACCTCACGAACCAGCTGTGCGCCCATGTTCTCGAATGCATCCTCAAGCTCGATATCCTTTGCGATAGTAACACCGTCGTTAGTTACCAGCGGTGCGCCGAATTCTCTGTCCAGAACTACGTTTCTGCCCTTCGGGCCCAGTGTGATCTTGACTGTATCAGCCAGCTTGTCGATGCCAGCGATAAGCGCATCTCTTGCGTCTGCATTGTACTTGATTGTCTTTGCCATATCAAAAATCTCCTTTTTTCATTATAATAGTATACTTTCTTATTCAGCTACAGCGATGATCTCGCTCTCGTAAACCAGTACAAGCTCCTCGCCGTCAACCTTGATGTTCTGACCAGCGTTCTTGTTCATGAGAACCTTGTCGCCAACCTTAACGCTCATGGGGATAAGCTCGCCGTTTGCTGCGTACTTGCCGCCGCCGCAAGCTACTACCTCGCCCATTACAGGCTCGCCTGTTACTGTCTTGGGAGAGAGCAGCAGTCCGCCTGCTGTCTTTTCTTCCTTAGGTTCAGATACCTTTATTAAAACTCTGTCGAAAAGCGGTCTGATATTCATGTGATTTCCTCCTTGCGATATAACTTTGCTTTATAGTTGAAATTAGCACTCTCACTCTAAGAGTGCTAACTATATTTTACCATCTTTTCCGAAAAAATCAAGGGCTTTTCAAATTTTCGGCATTATGCACAATCAGAAGTTCTGTTTCATGCAGATTTCATCACTTGCGCTACCGGGTGGCAAACCTTGATCAACAGGGAAATATTGTTATTTGATTAAACTAATATACACTATAGTTACGTTTGATTCATAATTTACAATTGGGTCACGGAATATATACTGTATGATAACATATCATGTAAACGTATATGTTACAATAAAAGTACAGTTTGTAAATAAACGCTGGTTATTCAAAATAACGTACAAATCATTAAAGAAAAGAGGAGATTTTTTATGGCACTTGAAAAGGTTCTCGTAGTTGACGATGATCCGAGCATCTGCGATGTCCTCCGGATGTATCTCGAAAACGACGGTTACAGTGTAATTTTATCTTATGACGGAGAAGAGGCACTTGTTAAGTTTAACGCTCTGAAGCCCGATATCATTCTTCTGGACGTTATGCTTCCCAGCATGGATGGCTGGCAGGTTTGCCGTGAAGTGCGCAAAAAGTCCTCTGTACCGATCATCATGATCACTGCTAAGGGCGACACCTTTGATAAGGTTCTTGGTCTGGAGCTGGGCGCTGACGACTATATTGTAAAGCCCTTCGACACAAAGGAAGTTGTTGCACGTATCAAGGCTATTTCCAGAAGAGTTTCCACTGCTCCTGCTGAAGCAGAGGTCAAGGAAGTACGCTACGATAAGCTGTCCGTTAATATGACACGCTACGAGCTGCGTGTTGACGGCAAGGTAGTTGACACACCGCCTAAGGAACTTGAGCTTCTGTTCTATCTGGCATCTAATCCCAACCGTGTATACACAAGAGACCAGCTTCTTGACGAGGTTTGGGGCTTTGAGTATTACGGCGACTCCCGTACGATCGACGTACACATCAAGCGTCTCCGTGAAAAGCTGGAGGGCGTTTCCGACAGATGGTCCCTCAAGACTGTATGGGGCGTAGGCTATAAGTTCGAATCTCAGGACGATGAGTAAAAATGGCTGAGCATATGCGTTCAACGCATCAGCGGCATAAGCTGCTCACCTACGCAAAGCTCACGCTTATCGGATTTTTTGCGCTGGCTGCTGTTGCTCTGGCTGTAGGTCTGTGCGGCATCCATATGTTCAGAGAGCACGCTGAACTGAGAACATCCGAGAGTACTCAGATGATCATGAAGGATCTGGAGGGCTATGCAATAATCGACGATCAGATTTCGTCAGAGACATCCTTCTCCGGAGCATATGTCCAGTATATCTTTGACAGCACCGCCGCAAGAGTAAATATGGCGCTGTATCTTGTGGATTCTACTGGAAAATGTATCGTAAGCTCTGATAATTCAGGAATTGCACCGTCTAATGTAAAGGTGCCTTCCTCTGTGCTGAAGGAGCTTGAAGCAAAGGGAGAATTTTCCTCCGAAACAAAGGGGAAGCTCAATCCTGCTGAAAAACGTCCGCTTATGTGCAGCGGTTATCGCTTCACTGTTATTGAAGGCGACGGTTCTGATTCTGTGTATTATGTGATCTCAAACGCTTTTACAGACGATATCGATGCCTTTATCAAAGCGACGCTTATAACAGGCGTTGTCTCTGTAATAGTTATGCTGACTGCTTTTGTTGTATTCCAGTGTTTCTATTCCAAGAGCTACAAAAACCCTGAGGCAACTCTGGCAAAGGTTCTGCGTGTATATGCACAGGGTGATTATTCGGAGACCCTTGACCCTGAAGACTTCAGCTCTCCGGTCTATCGTGATATCATTCAGTCTCTCAACCAGAACGTAGCAAATCTCAAATCCATAAGCCAGCAGCAGGCTGAGTTCGTTTCAAATGTATCTCATGAGCTGCGTACACCTATGACCATTATCAGCGGATATGTAGACGGGATCCTTGACGGCACTGTCCCAAAGAACAAGAGAACTGAGTATCTCTATATCGTTTCTCAGGAAATGCAGCGCCTGAAAATACTCGTTTCGTCTATGCTCAATCTCACTAAGTTCGATAATGGCACTATACAGATCAAGCATGAGAATTTTGCTATAAATGATCTGATATTCCGCACGATCCTCATGTTTGAGAACCGTCTGGAAAAACGCAATATTGAAGTAGAGGGTCTTGACAGTGATACCGTTACTGTCTACGGCGACCGTGACCTTATCGGACAGGTGGTATATAACCTGACGGAAAATGCGGTCAAGTTCGTTGACACCGGCGGTACTATCGCTATCCGCCTTGAGGAAACCAAGGATGAGTCCATTTTTGCTATACGCAATACCGGCTCCGGCATCCCTAAGGATGAGCTGCCTAAGATATTCGGCAGATTCTATAAGTCCGACTTCTCCCGAAGTCAGGATAAGACCGGTCTTGGTCTGGGACTTGATATAATCCGGAAGATACTCCGCCTGCATAACGCTCAAATAAGCGTCAGCAGCGAGGAGAATGTATTTACGGAATTTACAGTTTCATTCCCAAAGAAGCCCGATACTCACAATTACGAAGCATAAAACTACTGAAAGGCGGAGCACGGGAACACAGATTCCCTGTGTTTCGCCTTTTTGATTAAGGAAGGAGTCTTTTTGTGAACGAAGAAAATGAAATGCTCGATGTAAACGGCGTTCAGCCGTCAGGTGCGGATATTCCCTGTGAGGAGCCGGCACCGGATATGAGTAATACTCCTGAGCCTGAGCAGCAGCCGGACCATATGCCATCCGGCTTCCCGATGCCTGAGCAGAGCTTTCCGCAGGAGCCGCAGCAGCAGAATTTCCAGCAGCCGTGGAACGCTCCGTACCAGCAGTATCAGCAGTATCCTCAGTACCAGCAGCCTCAGTACGGCTTTATTCCGCCTCAGCCGGTGCAGCAGCAGGCACAGAAGAAAACTGTCATGCCCCTGTCGGCTTCCCAGAAGAAAATGTTTACTCTTATGAAGGTTGGAATAATACTGATCGCAGCTATTTTCCTGTACTGTATTATCAGCGATGTTGTTATGTATGCTACAGGAAACGCACATGAATCATACTATACCTCCGGAGAGGTAAGACAAGATTCCGGTGCAGATATAGATTTCAGCTCTGAGCCGGAGAATGCAGAGGAGCTTACACCAGATAAGGACGGAAAGTATACTGTCGAGGAAGTCGCAGCACTTGTAAGCCCCTCTATCGTGGAGATAGTTTCCTTTGACGCTGACGGCAGCGAGATCGGCGGCGGCTCTGGTATAATCCTTACCGAGGAAGGCTATATCCTGACAAATGCCCATGTTGTAAGCGAAGCTGACAGATTCGGTCTTGTTTTCATCGACGGAAGCAAGGCTGAGGGCTTTCTTGTGGGCTATGATATAAAGTCTGATATCGCTGTGCTTATAACTGATGATGAGTACGATCTTGTTCCGGCAGCTCTGGGAGATTCCGACGAGCTGAATGTGGGCGAGGAGGTCGTGGCTATCGGCAGTCCGGCAGGTCTTACAAGCACAGTTACAAGCGGTATCGTATCAGCTACAGGCAGACAGATCCGCAACGGCACAACAGGCTTCTACATGGAGTGCATCCAGACCGACGCTGCTATAAGCCCCGGCAATTCCGGCGGTGCGCTGGTGAATATGTACGGTCAGGTCGTCGGTATTACCTCCTCAAAGTATGCGTCCAGCTACAGCGGTACATATGAGGGGCTTGGCTTCGCTATCAGCATAAATCAGGCTGCACCTATCTTCACCGAGATAATCGAAAAGGGCTATGTAAGCGGCAGAGTGCGCATCGGCATTACCTTCATGTCAATGGATCAGGAGACTGTTCAGGCGGATTTTGCAGCTTCCTATGAGCTTGAAAAAGCTCCCTCAGAAGGCTTATGGATAACAGAAATAGCTGAGGACTGCGATGTAGCGAACACCGAGCTTCAGCCCTATGACCTTATACTTGAGGTAAACGGCACGAAGGTAAACAACTACGATGATCTCTACGCTATAATCGCAGAAAGCAAGGCAGGAGACGTACTTACAGCGAAGTGCAGAAGATATGAGCTGGATAACGGGTATGAGGATTTCACCATCGAATTCGAGCTTATGGAGGATACCTCCGGCGACTATTAAAGGAGTGATTCTATGAGAAAAGGATTACTGTATGCTCTGGCAGCGTGTACTGCCATTGCCCTTACAGCCTGCGGAACCGGTTCAAACAACGAATGGGATACTCTTCCGGACACCGAACCTGAGACCTTTATGACAGAGGGCCGCTTCCTCTGGGGAAAGTCCGGCAATCCTATGATAGTGATTGACAATACCGGCCCATGTACTATAAGCACAGATGATGACACAATGTTTGCAGAGTTCACCGACGGCGACCTTATCAAGCTTGAATATGACGGCGGCATCGCTGAATCCTATCCGGGTCAGATACATCATGTGTACGGTGCATCCCTTGTTGAGGACGGCGATATAACGGACATTGACCAGAGCGTTCTTGACAGCCTTATAGAGATGGGGCATATTTCAGAATAACACAGGAGAAAAAATCATGAGAAAGATTGCAAGCTTTACAGTAAATCACGACACACTTGAAACAGGCGTATACGTGTCCCGTACAGACGGTGACGCTGTGACCTACGACCTGAGAATGAAGAAGCCAAATGCAGGCAGCTATATCAGCCCCAAATCCCTGCACACCATCGAGCATCTTCTGGCAACTTATGTGCGCAACTCAAAGTATACGGATGATGTTATCTACGCAGGCCCTATGGGATGCAGAACAGGCTTTTACCTGATACTCAGGGACAATGTTTCCAAAGAGGAGCTGCTCAGTCTCCTTTGCGAGACCTTTGAGTATATTGCAGATTTCACCGGAGATATCCCCGGCAACAGCCGCATTGAGTGCGGAAATTATCTGGAGCATGATCTGGACTCTGCTAAGGCTGACGCCGCAGAGTACCTTCAGGTGCTGAGAAAGGTCACACCGGAGATGATGATGTATAAGTAACCAATACACAAAGAAGGAGGCAGACTCACCGAGTCTGCCTCCTTTCAGGATGGTTTATCATGAAGAGCGGAACGAATGTCCTTTTATTCATATTCAGGCTCCAGAACAGCATAGTTGCCGTCTGCACGCTTGTAAACTACGTTAGTCTCGCCGGTTGCGGAGTTGATGAACATAAAGAAGCTGTGACCCAGAAGGTTCATCTGGAGGATAGCCTCCTCAGCGTCCATGGGATACATCTTGAACTTCTTGCGGCGCACTACCTCGTAGCTTGCCTCAGCTGTGTCGATCGGTTCAAGCTCCTTGAAAGCAGAAGCCTTCAGCTTCTTTTCAACTCGGGTCTTATTTTTGCGGATCTGACGGATGATCTTATCAACAGATGCGTCCAGTGCGTCTCTCTTATCCTCAGCTGTCTGCTCCGCACGGTAAATCATATTGTTGTAGAAAACGGTTAATTCAAGGATGATCTGGCTCTTATGCTCGGATATTGTGATCTTTGCATCTGCTTCATCTCCGAAGAATTTGTCAAGCTTCTGGGAGATTCGTTCTTCGGCATAGTCTGTGAAATTCTGCGGTATCTGCATTTTCTTTGCTGTGATTGTAATTTTCATATATTGTTCCTCCTTGCATAACCCGAAACAGCCTTACACAGCCGCTGCGGATTCGTATTCTGTCTATATTATAGCATATACCTCTATAAATTTCAAGGGTTTGGGCAATTTTCTATCGGAAATACTCAAAAATTTTCGGTGTATTAGTTTATATATTAAACTAAATAACCCCGAAACCATGACCCAAAAGGAAAAACCGGTGAAAAAATGGTGTATTTGCTTGCTATTTACATACGGATGTAGTATAATGAAAATGTCTGTTTGCACAGGCATATGGGGAAAGATGATAAAATGCGGCTTTGTTTTCAGCCGTAAGTGATTGGAGTGTTGTTATTTTATGGATGAACAGATGTTCCGTGATATACTTGAAAGCCTCAGGAGCTTTCCGGCGTTTTCTATTATAGTCAGCGCACTTGTTATATTCATGGTATTTATATGCGTGTTTGCGATATTCTCCGCTGCAAAGGATGAAAAACGCATCGAGGAGCTAAGATGGGGAAAGGTCAGCTCATACATGGAGCTTATGGACTGCGAAACCGGCAGAAGATTTCCGCTTGAGGCAGACGAGGTTATCATCGGCAGACACGGCGCTGCGGATATACGCTTTCCCGATATGAGCATTTCCAGATACCATGCGGTTCTGTGCGTATCAAACGGCGTTTGGCGTGTCATTGATCTTGAATCAAAATCCGGCACTTACGTAAACGGCAGACGTGTACAGGAACAGCTTACTGTAAAAGAGCGTGACGAGATCCGCTTCGGAACTAAGGCTGTAATGCTGTGCAGAAAGGGCAGGTGACAGAATGTTTCATAACAAGCTTTCATACGGAAGAATATCCGCACTTGTGCTGATGACTCATCTTATCATGCTGGCAGCTGCGCTTTTCCGTGGAAGATATGAGGATTTTACGGATATATTTCCTCTTGCGGCAGCGGTATTTGCCCTTGATATCGTCTACATGATCGTGAACCGCTTCTTCTATAAGCAGATGACATATACTACCGACTACCTGCTGCTTCTTATAATGGGATGCAGCGTTATATTCCAGTCCTGCTTCGGCTCAGTGGGATTTGCCATGAAGCATTATGTCACCTGTATTGCGGCGCTTGTATGCTGCCAGATAATGTTCCTTATCACAAGGAATCACCTGCGCATACTTGCGGTAAAGCAGTATCTTTACATTGTACTGGGCGTGCTTGTGCTGATGACTATATTCCTTACCGGCAGCAGAAGTATGTGGATAAGCATAGGCTCTCTGAGTATTCAGCCCTCGGAGTTCATGAAGCCTGTATTTGCGCTTCTCTGCGCAACCTCTATCATGGAGCAGCACCAGAAGATAAAGCTGGGACTGTTCTACGTTTCACGTGAAATGATAGCCCTTACAGCGGCGTTCTTTGTAATATTCGTGCTCCAGTGGTGGTGCAGGGACTTGGGAAGCCTTCCGACCTTTGCGGCTGCATACGGCTGCGCCATTATATGCAGAATATGCTATCCAAGAGCGAAATTCTCGAAGGGCACGCTTATTACTCTTATAGCACTCGGTGCGGCGGCTGTTGCAGCACTTGCGGCGGCGGCTCCGTCGTATGTTCAGGACAGACTCTCTGTTGATATATGGAAGGATACCTACGGCGACGGCTGGCAGCAGTGTCAGGCTCTTATGGCGATAGCTGAGGGCGGACTTTTTGGCAAGGGCCCCGGCTACGGCGGACTTATTAACGTACCGGCAGCTGATACGGATATCGTTTTCTCCACTATTTGCGAGGAATGGGGCTTCCTTGTTGCTCTGCTTATCATTTTCTTTGTAGTAAGTCTCCTTATCCTGCCCATGATAAACAAGCCCAGAAGCTACTTCCATGCAACGATGATAATGTGTGTAGCCGCTATGTTTGTAGTGCAGATGGGACTTAACATATTCGGCTCATGTAACCTTATCCCCTTTACAGGCGTAACTATTCCCTTTATTTCACAGGGCGGAAGCTCTATGGTAGTATCCGGAATGCTTGCAGGTATGCTCAAGGCAGGTCAATCGCCGGTGTTCAGGCGGCCTGACCCTGCGTCACAGAGCAGCGGAAGAACAAGGAGGCGTGCAGCATGAAAAGTATAAAACGAGGCGAATTTCTCACAAAGCTGCTGATAGGAATATTCCTTGCAGGAATGTGCGTTCTTGTATTCAAGATAGTAACAGAGGCTTCCTTTTATATGGAGCATTCTGACAATGTTTCACTGGGGTGTGTGTACGACCGTAACGGCGACGTGCTTTTCGACCCTGAGGCTGACACTGAAACCTATGGCTACGACCATTTTGTTGATGTGGGAAATCTCATAGGCGACGAAAGCGGAATGATGACAAATACTCTCGTATCCGAGAATCTGTCACTCCTTTCAAACTATGACCCTATATTCGGAGTTATGGAAAACGGCAGAAGCTCTGTCTATACATCCCTCGACCATGACGCTAACAGAACAGTCTACGACGCATTCGGCTCATATGACGGAACTGCTATTGCCTACAATTACCAGACCGGCGAGATACTCGTATGCGTAAGCAAGCCCAATGTCAATATTCTCGATTACGGCGATGTGGACAGCCTGCCCTCAGGCAGTCTTATCTGCAAGGCGTTCTACGGAACAGTCCCCGGCTCTACCCAGAAGGTTTCAACTCTTGCAGCGGCTATTGAGCAGATGGGCTTTGACGCAGTTGCTGAAAAGCGTTTCAGCTGCGAGGGAACATATTATAATAATTACAAGAATAAGATCGTATGCCACAGCAGCTACGGTCACGGTAATCAGGATATATTCGCCGGATTCCAGAACAGCTGCAACCCGTATTTTGCACAGCTGGTCGAGGATATGAGTCTTGATTCCATCATCGGCACATATAAGGATATGGGATACTCCGTCAACGGCTCAAAGGCTCCGAAGCTTGATGTAAGCGGCATCTCAGTTTTCCGAGGTTCAACGGAGCTTACTGATGTAAACGATTTCGATACACAGTGGGGATGTATGGGACAGAGCAGGACTCTTGTAAGTCCCTGTCAGCTGATGATGTGGCAGAGTGCCATTGCCAACCGCAGCAACTCTGTTACTGTGCCGTACCTTATTACTCATACGAAGGATATGTTCGGCGACAAGCGTAATAAGGCTGAGACTGAGTATGAATCAGCCGGCTTCTCCGCAAAGACTGCTGCATACGTTCGTGAGGTTATGCTGGCAAACGGCGAGGCGAAGTATAACAGCAAGATCGGCTATACTGTAGGTGTTAAAAGCGGTACTGCTCAGGTTGACAGCGGTGCTTCCGAGGACAGCCTGCTTGTAGGATTTGTTGACGACCCGTCACTTCCGGTTGCGTTCTGTGTAGTCATCGAGGACAATGCCTCCGGCTATATGTCAACAGACGCTCTGGTTTCCATCATGCTGAATGCTATTGCTCAGTGACGCTCATATAACATAAACTGCTGTATCATGTTTTATGATACAGCAGTTGTTTTTGTTTTCAATGAAGATAAATTGTAGTTTATATATGCCGAAGGCACACCACGAAAGCCTCCCCTTAGTAAGGGGAGGTG
>JAZNOB010000029.1:0-7865 GCA_045580565.1 Ruminococcus sp. | reverse complement strand
CGTGAGTTTCTGCGTCCGGTGAGTCTACACAAGTGCCCCTCAAGGGGCGTTAAAGTCGTGCGTGCGATTAAATGCGCAAAGCGCACCGCCAAAAGGCTCCCTTTGAGAAAGGGAGCTGTCAGCGAAGCTGACTGAGGGGATTGTAAAAAGCGCAGTAACGCTGAAATTTCAGCCTACTTTTCTACCCGCAATCCCCGACCTGACGCCTTCGGCGTGCCACCTCCCCTTACTAAGGGGAGGCTTTCGTGGTGTGCCTTCGGCATATATAAACTACAATTTATACTTTCCCAACATTTGATAGAGAATCGTTTTTATATCACACGCTTCCCATAAACTCACGTATGAGTGCGTTTTCTGCGACAATATCCGGAGACAGCGGGTCTGTCTCTCTGAGCAGAGCGCATATGGTTTTTACAGCGTCGGCTGATTCCTGCGAAAGGTCATTGCCGGCAAGTGCGCCTTCAAGCTCCGGCAGCAGCAGCGTTCTGTATACGCCCGGCTCATAGGGAAAGAAGGTGTCTATTTCGTAGTCGGAATGTATGCGGTAGGGCTTTATAAACTGAAGCTTTCCACGTTCGACCTCAGGCAGCATTCCGGCAGTCTGCACCACGGTGCGCCCACGGTGTCTCGTATCACGGAGCATCCTGCGCATAAGCCGGATAAGCAGAGGATGAACGGCGTCAGTTCCTGTTCTTATATGGGTCTGTACACTTACGTAAATTCCGCAGCTTTTTCCCTTGGGTATCCTTACAGCATCCGGATTAAGGGCGTGGATGCCCTCCAGTATGACCGGCTCGTCAGGCTTGCGCCTGAGTACAACGCCGGAGCTTTTCTGCATGGTATTGGGAAAATCATATTCCGGCAGCTCAACAGGCTCGCATCTGGTTATCTTTTCAAGGTGCTCCGACAAAAGCTCAGTATCCAGCCTTTCAGGGGATTCAAGGTCGATCTTACCGCTTTGTATGTGGATATGATCCTCAATAGGGATGGTACGGAAGTAGTTGTCAAGAGGAATGGTGTGCGTTTCAAGACCGGAGCTGTCGAATATATCCTCAAGCATCTTTGCAGTTGTAGTCTTGCCTGAGCCTGACGGACCGGATATCAGGATGATGGGGCGTTCCTTTACCTGAAGGCGTATTTTCTCTGCAATACGGGAAAGCTGGTATCTGAAGGCTTCATCCGCCTGTGCAGCAGCAGCTTCCGGCTCACGGCAGAACATTCTGTTTATATCTTCTGTGCTGATGTAGTTTTTCATAGTCTGCCTCCTGTTGTGTTTCGTGATTATATTATACCATGATTCCCTATGGATTGCAACGGGTCGGTTGATATTATATGCGCATATGCTCCGCAGAATGCAGAAGTCTCAGAATGCAAAAAGCGGCTTGCCGGAACAAGTCGCTTTTCTGGTGCGGGTGACAGGACTTGAACCTGAAATTAAGTTCCGAGAAACCTGGCAATACATAAAATATGTTGCATTTCGTGTTGCATACCATTTATTTTTTATCATTATACAAGGTGCGGAAATAGTCGTCGATTCTTGTATCGATCTTTTTTCTTTCGTCGCTGAAGGTATGCTGATACACTGCTTTCAGCGTTGAAGGTGTAGACCATCCGCCTCGCTCCATAGCATATTTATCCGGAACACCGAGAGAAAGCATAACAGAAGCGTTTAAGTGGCGGAGATCATGGAAAGTCATATCCGGCAAACCGGCGTTCCTGATTATCCTCTTGAAACGTTTATATATACCGCCACGCTCAAAATTGATGATGTAATCGCTCTCGCTGTTATGAGGTGTGTCTTTTATCAGCTGTATGATCTCAGGCGGTGCGTTTAGTGTTCGTGTGCTGCTGCTGTTTTTGGTTGTATTTTTATCATAGAATTTACCTTCGACCACCACACGCACATGAGAAATGATTATTCTGCCGTCTTCAGAAACATCACAGAAACGCAATCCCTGAATTTCCGAAAGACGCAAACCAAGCCATATTGCCAGCAATGCAGGCAATTCTATTTCTGTCCCCTTCACAGCTTCCAGTACCGCATCGGGCTCAGGTAGTGTTTTTATTTTAGGTTGCTTCTGAGGGAGCGTTACACGCAGAGGAAAATCCGGCATATACATTTTCAGTGCGGCTGAAAGTAAACCATTTGCATTTCGGACCGATTTAGGGGAAAGCCGTGCGGCATCTTCATTGATCGCCTGCTGGATCAGGATGTTTGTGAGCTTATCCAGCGGTACATTCATGATAGATTTCAGCTTATTCCGGCGTGTTTGCTTGTATTCCGCTATCGTGGTAGGTGCAAGCACATTTTCCTTGCTCTGGATATATCCGTCGATCGCATCGCCGACAGTCAGACCCTTCGGTTTTTCCTTCCGATTGAGATTGTAAGACGCAGCCATAAACTCTGCTTCCTTTTTGGTTTCGGCGGTAAAGGATTTGTACTTGCGCTTACCGTTATCATCATAGCCGATAAATAAGTTTACACGCCAATTGCCCGATGGAAGCTTTTTTGCGGTTGCCATATACTCTCCTTCTTTCTATAGTTTCGCCCCACTGCGGATGCGGTGGGGCTTGCTTATTCTCATTTACCTGTTTTCTTCAGAATAGAGGCCTTCTTCTTTTCATAATATTCGACTTCCCTATCATATTTAATAGCTTCCTCAATCACTGCAAGAGCTTTGCTATAGTCCTTTTTCTTCTCATATATGATGACAAGCTTCTTAAAAGCAGGGATATGCATTCCCTCAGATACGTTGCTCTGCATATCTGGTACAGACAAAAGCGAAATACAGATATTGCAGTATTCAATACACAGATCTAAATAACTCTCATCCAGTTCCCTATACTTATAGTAAAAGTCGATCAGAGGAAGTGCTGTGTAATATTTATCCGAAGATTCGTCGTTTTCATATTTCCGATACTCAGAGAGCAATTCATTCTCCTTGTCAGTATCAAAAACAAGCACTTTCTTTTCTTTGACAGGCATACTTATTTCAACCGATTCTAAGGCGTAAAGCTTCACACAATCCTCATGCAAGGATTTCAGATAGTTCAGATTGCATTTAGTGTAAAGCTCACCTGTATAATGCGGTTTATGGTTATCACCAGTCCAGAAAGTTTTAGCACAATCGAAAGCTGAAAACATAGAATCAAAGTAATTATTCAGACTGTTCTTCTTGCCTTGCTGAGTCTTCAATGTGCTTATTTTAATAAGCTGAGCCTCATACGATCTGTCGATAAATGCATTGACTGAGATTTCCAGATTGTTTTTCATCTTATTCAGATCATCGGTCGGAGTGCTCCCTGTGAAGATGTCATACTTTTCATACTTTGTAAGTTCAAGCAGTGTATCAAAGGCAAATCCAACACGCCCGAAATACGTCTTTGGGTTAGTTGTAGTGTTTATCAGATCTGCGCTTTCATGAAGCTGCTTCATCAAAGATTGAGCCTGTTGCTTTTCAAAAGCGTAATTATTCTGAGCTGATGCAGCTTTTTTCACAGAAGGAACAGGTTGATCCCTGCCCATTGTATCAGAACGATATGAGCTATGCTTTTTTGAACTGCCGGAAGAACGAGCACCCTGAACCGCTCCAAAGATAATGAGAGCTACTACTACAATTATGATAAAAGGGATCATATCTTACTCCTTACCATCAGCCTCACTTCATGCTCTCCAGCTCTTTCAACGCCGCATCCAGCTCAGCATTACTGCGGCTTGCCATTGCATAAATGATGATAACATACAGCACAACAGAAATAACAGAGGTAATGATCAGCTTCTTGCCGCCGTCATTGTCGCCCTTACCTATGCGGATACAACCAAGGACAAAGCCTACAATCGGAATCAAGAAAGCTACCACGAACATCCAGAGTTCAAGGCTGTCGCCTGAATTGCGGTTTTTAATCGGACTGCCGTCATACCAATGCAGAGGCATCTGACATTTAGGACATTCGTCTACGTTCTTTGTGTAAATACCGTTACAATACTTGCATATTTTCTTCTGTTCGTCTGACATATCGGTCATCCTCCAATCAGGTAATATTTTATTAAATTATACACCCTGAATGAAGAAGTTGCAATAAAAGTAACCACTCTGTAACCAAAAATCGTGAAAACTTACTTAACTCTGTTTGTTGTTTTGTATAAAATTACCAAACTGAGCGTATACTTTTCGCTCCAGCGGATGGAGCAGGAACTTGTTACGCTGATAGAGCACCTCCATACGCTCCGCCCTGATCTGAGCTGCACGCATAGATACATTGCACAGCTCGGCGATCTCCTCGGCTGTATGCACGCTGAGGCCCCAGAGTACACACGCCGGCATGAGCAGGTCCGCTGCAAATCTCTCCGCAGCGTACTCCCTCTCCTCAGATGCCGGTACGCCGTCCAGATGGCCGAGAAGGTAATGTCCCAGCTCATGGGCGATGGTATAACGCTGCCTCTGAGCAGGCTGTGAGCTGTCAACAAAAATACAAGGCTTGCTGTCAGTGGCTCTGAGAAGCCCTGTGCTGCCCTGTAAGGCGTTTGAATCTGCAAATCGACAAACTACCCCATAAACCTTTGCAACGGCTACGGGGCGCACTGGAAGCTCATTTACGGCGCATCTGATAAGGCACTCCCAGCTCATATTTCTTGCCGACTTATAAATATCATACATAAAAATCACCTCCATGGTATTGTACCACAGAGGTGATTTTTCATTTTAGAAATCTTCTGGAATTTCTTCGCCGCTGAGCAGCAGCGCTTCCTGCTCAGGGGTTAAGGGTTCAAGCGGTTTAGGTGCGTGGCGTGCAACCATAGGCTCTTGGGTGTTTCCCTGCCGCTTTATTGATTTGCTGATACACTGCTGCGCAATTACCGGAACGTCCGACTCCTCAGGCTTAATGCTGCTTGCTTCAACGACCTTACGCACAAACCGGTCGATCGCCTTCTTGTCGTTCTCCTCCAGTGTTATATACACTTCCAGAATCTTCCTGGCGGTGTCACTGAGGCTGTACTTCTCGACAAGCATATCAACGATACTGGGTGACGTCTCGTCGAACATCTCGCCGGTGCCGTTTTCAAGCCATTCTCGGTTGACGGCGTATTCTTTGCAGATGTCCGTTATAACACGTTCAGTAACACCTACCTTACCGGTTTCAATATTGCCTAGGTTTGAGCGTGAAATGTTGATTTTTTCTGCAAACGCATCCTGCGTGATCTTCAATTCGTTTTTTCGCAGATGTTTTATACGTTCATATAGCTGCATCATAGTCACCTCCTTTCAAAATCATTATATCATTATCAAAAATGTTTGTCAAGGACAATTTCATAAATATTTTTGTTTTAAAATGCTTGACAAAAGCTTTTGAGTGTGTTATAATGTCCTTAGCAAGCAAATAATACGTTGATTTTGCTTGTGCTGAGAGTATAAAGAGAGGGGGTGAAATGTATGGCGACAAATATGTCAACTTCCGAAGTAAGAGCAGAGCTTGAAAAGCAGTTGCAGCTGCTCTCCAAGCTCTCTGAATCGAATGAATTAAGTACGGATGAGAAATTACGCATTGCCGGAACTATCAGCAGCCTTTGCGTTACTATTCTTAGTATTATCTGACGCAGCTGCCTTATGTTCATCGGCTAATGCTTTCTGAGCAAGGACGTTCAGTGAACACATACCGTTGACGTTTAAAGCACAGGTTTTGATACATCCGCTTAACTCGTCTAAGCCGGTTCCTTTGCTCATAAAAGGACAGAATGCCATTGCTATCACCTCCTTCCATGTTCATTATAGCACGGATGACCAAGTAAGGCAATGGTGATATGGTGATACAGATAGGAGGTGAAAGAACATGAATGCAACTCTCTGTCATAGCAGCAGAAACGGTACGACACGCATTTTTCTGAACGGCATGGAAATAGAACGTGTGCTGAAATATAGCATCATCGGAAAGCATACGCTTCAGCTTACCTTTGACGTTGACGAAATACAGCATTGCACAGTGCCTGAAACAGCTGCGAAGCCAAATGAAGCCAGCAAAAAAGTAACCAACAAATATTCACTACTGAAAGCACCCGTCGAAAAAGGTGAGTATGGCTCTCAGATCGTTATCGTGGATGATTCCACGACATTAGGCAAAATAGATGTTTGCGTGCTTCTCGACAATGGATACTCACGAATCGGCTGGATCTATTCAGATTTAAGCACGGAGCAGTTGGCTCTCGGATTTGTGCACGATTCAGAAAAGCGCCGTTATGAAGCCGTAACACTGCTTGATAAAATGAAAGTGGCTATGCAGAAAATCTGTAAGCGGCCAAAATAACTTCACGCAGATTCAGAAAGGACGTGACCCCAATGCACTGACACCCGACAGCCGCCCGTCTGGAGCGCATCCAGACCCAGCCCGCAAGGGCACGACACCCTCTTTTGTTTAGTATTTTGCAGTCGCTGCGGTTCGGCGGCTGCTATGGGACAGTAGTTCAGATGGCGAGAACGCAAATAAAAGTCGTGGGTTCAAGTCCCGCCTGTCCCACCACAGCCCCGCTTTTCGGGGCAGTTACCTCCACTATTTCCCTTTGTATGGCGGCGGTCTGACCTGCCGCCGTCATATGAGCCGTATGGGTATTCTCGGTTCGACTCCGAGGCGGCTGACAAATTCAAAAAATCAACGAAAGGAGCATTATTATGGCAAATACAGTAACAGTTGAGATCAGCGAGAAGCTGGCGGATATGCTGACAATGGTGCAGATCCTGCAGGAAAGCGGCGCAATCTCCATCACCGACGAGACAGCCGGCTTCCACGAGATGTGGACTAACATGGATCCTAAGGATAAGGTTTTCCTCTCCGGCGTGGTCAGAGGCACTATGACGGCAATCGGCGTCAGGAGGGAGGTGTAAGCGTGGCAACAAAACGGATAACCGTCCCCCAAAAGCCTACAATAGCCCGTATAATATGGGCTAACATCCGGCGGAAACAGTACATACTCGGTCTTCCTGACAGCGATCTGGCTATGATCCTGGAGTGCAGTGAGAAAACGCTGCGGAACTATGACCGCAATCCGGAAAATGTAACTCTGGCAACGGTGCAGCTGTTTTGCAAAAATACCTGCACCGAAGCTGCGGAGCTGGTAGCATGAGCACAGAGAACACTTGCAAATCCTGCACCAAATACGTCTACTGCTGGGAGCGATCAAGAGACTATCCCTGCAGATCATACGACAATATGTACAGCCCGGAAAAGGGCGGAAAGGAGGCTGGGAATGAGCCAGAAAATAACAAGTTTTACGGTAAACGTAATAAACGATGAAAAAAGCGGAATACGTATTCACCGCGAAGTAAAAATAAAGTGCAGTCCAGGATGTCATAGCTCTGACATAGCGTCCGCTTTCGGCGTGTTGGCTGATTATCTTATCAGTCATCGGGGCATATCCTTAAAAACTCTGCTGGTCTGGCTGCTCGTAGAGATCAAGGGAGAGAGGTGGGATAATGTATGACCGCCGCCGCCTGCGCCATCATCAGCACGCTGACAGCAGCGGCAGTGATCGCGATCGTGCTGATATGGCTGATATGACAGAGACTGCCGAAGAGAAGCTCCGGAACCGCGTTACAGTGATGCTGTGCCAGGGAATGCCGCCCAGACTTATTGAGCAGGAGATCCTCGAGGACAAGACCTGCACGGCTGTCACGAAAATGAAGATACTGGAGGAGCTGCACAGACTAGAGGTGAGCACGTGAACAGCGTGACCTTTGCACTGACCGCAGCAGGGCTGATAGTTTTAGCACTCTACATAGCCCTGCGCAGAGGCGGATATTATTACAGCGGGGAGGAGCAGAGACTTGACGAAAGAGCCTCCCATACGCCCTATGAGCTGTACACAAAAGAAAATC
>JAZNOB010000028.1:0-5834 GCA_045580565.1 Ruminococcus sp. | reverse complement strand
GGCGGCAGAACTGTAGGTTCCGGCGTTGTAACAGCTGTTACTGAATAATTGATTTTTTAAAATTAAGAAGGGGGAGTAAGCACTGCTTACTCCCTTTTTTGTATCACAGGAAAGTGAAATATGTCTGGGAGACGCTGCGTTTTAAGCAATGTGCATAAAATTGAAGCGAAAATTTCGGCATATTTTTAAGACGTTTTCCGCCGGTGCTTATTGCAATTTCAGCGGATATGGGTTATAATAAGAATACAGTGGTGAAAAGTGGGCTTATGTACCCTGAAGTGGGTAAGAAGTGGGCTTGCTGACCTGAAATACCCATAGGAAAGGCGGACAGTGTAATGGCATCATTGATGGGTACATACTATCATAATATAGATGCCAAGGGACGTCTCAATTTCCCCACAAAGCTCAGAGAACTTCTGGGTGTGTCTTTCTATGTCACAAAGAGTATTGACTCTCCGTGCCTTACTGTTTATTCTCAGGAGGAATGGGACAAGCTTTCAGCAAAGGTTGCCGCTATTCCTGCATCAAAATCAGGTAAAATACAGCGCTGGCTGTTTTCAGGTGCCTGCGAGGTGACCCCTGATAAGCAGGGACGTATCCTTATACCTCAGGATCTCCGCAGTTTTGCAGGTCTTGAAAAGGATCTGGTAGTCATCGGTGCAAATGATAAGGCTGAGATCTGGGATAAGGCTCGCTGGGATGAGATGAATGCCAGCGTTGATATGGATGAGCTTCTGTCTACTATGATGGAACTTGGCTTCTAAGGCGGTGACATGATGGAATTTGTTCATATCCCTGTGCTTCTTGACGAGGTTCTGGAGGGATTAAATATTAAGCCTGACGGTATCTATATTGATGGTACAGTCGGCGGTGCAGGTCACTCTAAGGAGATCGCAAAGCGTCTTTCTGATAGGGGTCTGCTCATTGGACTTGACCGTGATCCTGATGCTGTTGCTGTTGCAACAGAACGTCTGAAGGAGCTTCCGGCAAAGGTTTTCCACTGTAACTATGATGAAATGAGTAATGTTCTGTCTGAACTCCGGATCGATGAAGTTGACGGTATCCTTATGGATCTGGGTGTTTCATCCCATCAGCTTGATACAGGCTCTCGTGGCTTTTCCTATCATGTTGATGCGCCTCTTGATATGCGTATGAGTCAGACCGGTCTCAGTGCCGAGGAACTGGTGAATACATGGTCAGAGGAAGCTATTGCCAGAATATTATTCACTTATGGAGAAGAAAAATTCGCTCGCAGCATAGCAAGAAAAATTGCTGAAGCCCGCAGCGAAAAGCCTATAAAAACAACTCTTGAGCTTGCAGAGCTCGTAAAAAGCGGCGTACCTCAGAAGGTAAGGCGTGAAAAGAATCCCTGTAAAAAAACATTTCAGGCTATCAGAATCGCCGTGAACGGTGAGTTTGAGCACCTTGAAAGAGGACTTGAGACTGCTTTCAGCAGTCTGAAATCCGGAGGCAGACTTGCAGTGATAACCTTCCACTCACTTGAGGACCGTATTGTAAAGAAGCAGTTTGCTGCATGGTGTCAGGGCTGTATCTGTCCCCCTGATTTTCCTCAGTGTGTGTGCGGCAGAGAGCCTCTCGGCAGGCTTGTAAACCGTAAGCCTCTGACTGCAACTGATGCGGAGCTTGCTGATAATATCCGCAGCAGAAGCGCAAAGCTGAGAGTTATAGAGAGGAGATAATCTGTTATGGCGGAGCAGCGTGAAGATATACAGACCGAAGAAACGCAGCAGAATACCGCAGCAGATAACCGGTCCCGCAATAAGGCGCAGAGCGCTGGTTCTAAAAGACGTATTTTCTATATTTCGCCTCAGAAAAGAGGTCAGGCACTGAAAATACTCATTGTAAGTGCACTTGCACTTGTACTTTTCTTTTTTGTTATCAACAGTTACGTTCAGCTGAACGAGGTATATTCCGATATTTCTTCTGCAACTACTGAGCTTAATGAGCTGAGAAGTGAAAACGTTCGTATGCAGACTGAGCTTGAAGGTCAGGCATCAATCAGAAATATTAAGGAGTTTGCCGAGGAGAGGCTCGGACTTAAAAAGATATCTCAGTCTCAGATACAGTATATCCAGATAAAGACTGAGGACGAGGTGATCGTCGAGGAGCCGGAACAGAATATATTTATCAAGATCAAACGCTGGTTTGTTGATCTGATAGAATATCTGCGTGGATAACCGGCATATCATGTACAGAAACAGCTCTGTACACTTCATACCCCATGGTTGCTACCGGCAGTGCTATTAAAAAATAAAGAAAGCATGCAGCCGATAGTATATAAAGAAAGAGATACAAAATCGGGTGTCGAAAAAAGGACGCAGACCTGTGAGACTTGCGCCTGCCATCGGACAGATGGGGCGCACACGGGTCGGTTCCGCACAAAGACTGGCAAGGAAGGAACCGTTTCTTGTCAGCGAATGTTTCTGTCGCTATGACAGTTCAAATAATGGACAACGCCTTGGGTCAGGCTGTTGGCTGTGTTAAATGGGCGGGGTATTTTCACAGATTCCCTGCCTTATTCTATTTATATGAAGATATGAGCCTAAGGGCTGTTCGATAAAACTGAAAGGAGTGCTATTGTGGCAAAGAATGAGAATACTGAAGTTATAAGCGGTGTCGCAAAAAGCGATAAGCCTACTGCACGAATGAAATCCCACTTGAATATCGGTGTAATTTCTGTAATGACTGTCATTTGCTGTGCCGTAATTGCAAATCTGTTCAAGGTTGCTGTAGTTGAGCATAAGGAGTATGAGAGCCTTGCAAATAATTATCATTTCGGTACTATGACTCTTGAAGCTCAGAGAGGTGCTATTTACGACGCAACTGGCACACCTCTTGCATGGAGTGCCACTGTTTATAACATTTTCATTGACCCGACTCTTTTCAGAGAGGAAATGGAGGATGTTGAGAAGGGCAACGAGGCTAAGCGCAGAGCAGCTCAGGATCGTGGCGAGGTCGCAGATGATCTTATCAACATCGAGAATCTGAAAACTTCAATTGCCAATTACCTTGCCGGTAAGCTCGGTATAGAAGCAAGCGAGGTTATGGAAGCATATGAGCGTGACGGAAGATATTACGTTCTCCAGACTCAGGTCGAAAAGGATATTGCTGACGAGGTCATGGCATATTTCAGCGAAATGAACCTTGTTTCCTTTGCGACTCAGGCTACAACAAGACGTTACTATCCTCAGGATGAGCTGGCTGCAAGCGTTATCGGCTTCACTAACAGCGACGGCAACGGTCAGTATGGTCTTGAGTATCAGTATGATTCCTACCTGTCAGGCGTTGACGGAAGAGTTGTATCTGCACAGGCAGCTAACGGCGAGGAAATGCCATACCGTTATTCTACAACATATGACGCAGAAAATGGTGACGCACTTTATCTGACAATCGATACCACCATTCAGTATTATCTTGAAAAGGCTCTGAGTGAGATGGTAACTAAGTTCAATGTTCAGGAACGTGCCTGCGGTATTATCATGAATCCCAAGACGGGAGCAATATATGCAATGGCGACCTATCCGTCATTTGACCTTAACAGTCCGTCGGAGATATATGACGAGGCAACTGCTCAGGAGCTTTCACTTCTGTCAGGTCAGCAGTATACGGACGCATATACAACTGCAAGAGAGCTTCAGTGGAAAAATAAGGCGATATCTGAAATTTATTATCCCGGTTCTGTATTCAAGGTAGTAACAAGTGCAGCTGCCTTTGATGAGAAGCTCATTGACCTGAAAAATGAAATGTATGACTGCAGCGGTGTATTTACTGTAGCAGACAGAGATATCCGCTGCTCCAACAGAGCTGGTCACGGTATCCAGAATTATACAATGGCACTTACAAATTCCTGTAACCCTGCGTTCATGGAGATCGGCCTTGAGATCGGCAGAGACAGGTTCTATCAGTACTTTGAGGGCTTCGGTCTTACTGCAAAGACCGGCATTGACCTTCCCGGTGAATCCGGAAGCATCCATGTCGGAGCAGATATGAACATCGTTGACCTTGCAACATCATCCTTCGGTCAGGCAAATAAGATCACTCCTATCCAGATGATAACAGCATATGCAGCTGTAGTAAACGGTGGTAACCTTGTAACTCCTTATGTTGTTGACAGGATCGAGGACGAGGATGGAAATATCGTTCTGGAAAACCAGACTAAGATCAGACGTCAGGTTGTTTCAGAGGAAACATCTGCAACAATGCGTGCTCAGCTTGAGGCGGTTGTAGAAAACAATAACGTAAATAACGCACACATAGACGGACAGCGAATCGGCGGTAAGTCCGGTACATCTGAGAAGCTGGACGAACTGACAGTCAATGAGAATGACCTTCAGTACGTAGCGTCATACTGCTGCTTCGCACCGGCTGATGATCCGGAGGTCATTATGCTGATCATGGCTGATGAGCCTGATAAGAGCATCAATTACTACGGCGGTGCAGTTGTAGCGCCCTATGCAAGAAATGTCATGGAGGACGTTCTGCCGTATCTTGGCTTCTATCCGGAGACAGACAATATTGTTGAATCCAATAACATTACAGTACCTATGCTTCAGGATAAGAATGCTGATGCTGCTCAGGCAGAGCTTACTGCTCTGGGTCTTGAATATGAGATTGTAGGTACAGGTACTACAGTTATACGTCAGTGTCCGGCAACAGGTTCAAGCGTCAGAAAGGGCGGAATGGTTCTTCTCTATACCGAGGATGCAGCAGAGCCCCAGTATGTAGAGGTTCCCGATCTTCAGAACATGACGGTAGCTGAGGCAGATATTGCACTTCAGAATGCGGGGCTGAACATTGTTACTATCGGCGTATCTGCTGAGAACGCCAATGCAAGAGTACAGTTCCAGTCAGAACAGGCAGGCTCATTTGTGGAAAAGGGCACGGTAGTGACTCTTACCATGACTATAAATGACCTGACTGGCTAAAGAAGCAACATCGCAGACACCAGACTGTGTGCAGCGTAAAAAGGTGTTAAGGGGATGCTTCTTGTGAGTATCCCCTTATTTGGAAAAAGGCTTTGCAGTATATTGAACTGCTGCAGAGCAATACTACAAAAGACAGGTTCAGGAAAGGCGGTATTACCATGCGGTTGTATGAATTGCTTGAGGGCAGAGCTGAGACTCGGCTTGATAATATTGAAATTACAGGACTTACAGATGACACTCGTAAGGTGCACGAGGGCTGCCTTTTTGTGTGCGTAAAGGGCGGAAGCTTCGACGGACACAGTGCAGCTGAGGAAATGCTTCAGAAGGGCGCAGCTGCTGTTATAGCTGAAAGAGATCTGGGCCTCGGCGACAGACAGATAATAGTCTCTAATTCACGTAAATTCTACGGCGACCTGTGCGCCGCATGGTTCGGTCATCCTGAGAGAAGACTGCGCTTTATTGGCGTTACCGGTACAAACGGCAAGACTACCATCACAAATGTAATAAAGTATCTTCTGACTGAAAATGGTCATAAGGTCGGACTTATCGGTACTATCCAGAATGAGATCGGTGACCGTATCGTCCATACTGACAATACAACACCTATGGTGTATGACCTTATGAGACTCTATAAGGAAATGGCGGATGAGGGCTGCGATTATGTAGTTATGGAGGTATCCTCCTTCGGTCTTGTGCAGTACCGCATAGGACCTACTCACTTTGAAACAGCGGTATTCACTAACCTCACTCAGGATCATCTTGACTACCACGGCGATATGGAAAGCTATTATCAGGCAAAGCGTATGCTTTTTGATATATGCGATTATGCTGTTATAAATACTGATGATGAGTACGGCAGACGCCTTTATGAGGAGGTATCCTGCGAAA
>JAZNOB010000027.1:0-7447 GCA_045580565.1 Ruminococcus sp. | reverse complement strand
GGTGGACTGCGGTGCAGCTCACCGAACATCCTTGGTGAGGCGTGCCGTCGCCATTACCGTTGGGCGACGGGCTGGCGCCAGCTGCAAACTACAATTTACCCCAACATTTTATACAGAACCTTTTTTGAGTACATGAACTGATATAACGACATCTCGGCTTTAAAATCCGGGTAATATTGTAAATTTGATAGAATGTGCAATAAAAGGTGCACAAATTGCAATTGACGTTGGATAGTTTTTTGGATATAATATACTCAGATAGAAAGCCCGAAAAGGGATACACGTTTTTATTTAGGGAAAGAGTGAGGTTTTATTTATGGGAAAGATGAAAAAATGGCTTGCAGCTGCAATGTCAGTGTGTGTGATGGGCTCAACGCTCGCAGTACTTCCGACAGAAACAGCTGAAGCAGCAGACTATTCATGCAACACAGGCAAGATCCAGATGGAGTATCTGGACAGAGGTGTTTCAGCCGTAAGCACCGGCAGCGGTATGCTGGTAAGCTGGCGTTTTCTTGCAAATGACGCAGATGATGCAACATTTGTACTTTACAGAGACAATACCGAGATCTACAGAAGCACATCAGGCAAGGCAACCTGCTATCTGGACGCATCCGGTTCTTCAAGCAGCAAGTACCGTGTTGACACATTGTCATCCTCCGGTTCTGTGCTTTCTTCTTCAAATTGCAGCATTATCACAGGCAGCAATCACTTTGACATAAAGCTCGACCGTCCGGGCAGCGTTTATACACCTAACGACTGTTCAGTAGGTGACGTTGACGGCGACGGCGTATATGAGATCTTCGTAAAGTGGGATCCCAGCACATCAAAGGATAACTCACAGAAGGGCAAGACCGACCCCTGTATCATCGACTGCTATAAGCTTGACGGCACAAAGCTCTGGAGAATCAACATCGGTCATAATATCCGTTCCGGTGCGCATTATACCCAGTTCTTCGTAGCTGACTTTGACCTTGACGGCAAGGCTGAAATGACCTGTAAGACAGCTGATGGTACTATTGACGGTCAGGGCAATGTTATCGGTGATGCTTCAGCTAAGTATTATGACGGCAATGGTCTTATCTATTCCGGCCCTGAGTACTATACTCTGTTCGACGGTGAAACAGGTAAGGCGCTTCACACTATCGACTACGAGCCGGGCAGAGGCGATCCCACAAAGTGGGGCAAGTCCAGCGATAAGTACAACCGAGTAGAGCGTTACTGGGGCGTAGTTGCTTATCTTGACGGCGTAACTCCTGCTGTTGTAACAGGCAGAGGCTACTACGGACGTATGACAGCTACAGCTTATACTGTAAAGGACGATAAGCTTGTAAAGCTCTGGGCTTTTGATACCGGAACAAGTTCAAGTACTCTCGGCTACGGCGACGGTAACCACAACAGCATGGTAGCTGACGTTGACGCAGACGGAAAGCAGGAAATCATCACAGCTTCAACCTGTATTGATGATAACGGTAAGATCAAGTGGTGTACAAACCAGGGTCACGGCGACGCTATGCACGTAAGTGACTTTGATCCCAGCAATGACGGCATTGAGGTTTTCATCTGCCACGAGGATAAGCCTTACGGCGTAACACTTATTGACGCTGACAAGGGCAGCAAGCTTTTCCATATTGACGCTTCAGGCGATACAGGACGCTGCTGTGCAGGCAATATATGGACAGGAAATGCTGGTGCGGAATACTGGTTCAACACAACTACAGTAAACAGCAGCGGTTCTACACTTTCCTGCCGCAGACCATCTATCAACTTTATGAGCTACTGGGACGGCGACCTTGAACGTGAAGCTATGGACGGCTCCACAGATTCTCCTTGTACAATTGCTGATATGGGTACAGACGGAAAGCTTACCACTATCCTTTCCACAGACGGCTACTATACCTGTAATACAACAAAGGGCACACCCTGTCTGTCCGCAGATATCTTCGGTGACTGGCGTGAAGAGGTTATAGTTCGTAAGTCAAGCGGCGATGCTATCGGTATCTTCATGACTCCCTATACAACAGACTACAGAATTACAACTCTCATGCACGATCCTCAGTATCGTAATCAGGTTGCTTGTCAGCAGGTTGCTTACAATCAGCCTCCGCATCCCAGCTTCTATCTCGGCTCTGAAGCATCACTGCCTGCAAGACCCAATGTTCAGATCACTCCTTCTGATGGAAGCGGCAGCAGCTCTTCAGCTATCGTTCCGGCAACATTTGCAGACGGTTCATCTTACATGATCAAGAACGTAAACAGCGGTCTGTATATCGACATTGCAGGCGCAGCAGCTGCAAACAGCACAAACGCACAGCAGTGGGGCGCATCTGAACAGGGCGTTCAGAATACGTTCAGACTCTTTGACGCAGGCGATGGATATTACTACATTGCGTCAGCTGTTGGTGACGGCGGTACATATGTACTGGATGTAAGCGCAAAGAGCAAGGAAGACGGCGCAAATATTGCAATTTATCAGTACAAGGGCGGCGATAACCAGAAGTTCATGTTCACAAAGAACGCTGATGGTTCATACAAGATCCGCACAAAGCTTACAGGAAATCAGTCCGGTATTGAAATAGCAGATGCTGCTACAGGCTCCGGTGCAAATGTACAGCAGTGGAGCATCAACGGTCATACTTGTCAGGACTGGATCCTTGAGCCTGTATCAAATCTCGGCTGTGAAATGGATACAAGCGTTATATATGAGTTTGAAAACGTAAACAGCGGAATGGTAATGGATATTCCCGGTGCAAATATGGCTGACGGTGAGAATGTACAGCAGTGGAGCAGCAATAATTTTGCCTGCCAGCAGTGGACGCTTCAGTCATTCGGAGGTAACTATTACTACATTCGTTCCGTACAGGATCCCACCTATGTGCTTTACGCTGAAGGCGGCGGCGACGGCGGTAATGTATCCATCAAGACCTATTCCACCAAGGACAGCAATATGCTCTTTAAGTTCGCAAAGAATCTTGACGGAACATATAATATCATGACACGCAACTCAAGAGACGCTTGCCTTGTTGAAGTAGCAAGCGCAAGTACAAGCAGCGGTGCCAATGTACAGCAGTGGTCTCCTACATATCATGCTTGTCAGGACTGGAATGCGGTTACCTTTACAACAACTACTACCACCACTACAACTACCACCACAACCACCACAACGACTACAACAGCATCATCAACAAACACTGATTCAGATACAACAACAACTACTACAGATACATCCGATATTGCTCCCACAGCTGTTCCCTGCGATGCAAACTGTGATAACAGGGTCAACGTATTTGACCTTATCGTGCTGAAGAAGATTCTGATGAATGGTGAATCCGGCTTCTCCGCACAGGCTGTCCTTAATGCAGACTGCAACGGTGATGGTTCAGTTACGATCGCTGACGCTGTGCTGCTTCAGAAGAAGCTTATCGGTATTGCATAAATAATTTTTGCCCCCCCTTTAAATTTGAATATAAATGGAAGCACGGCTGTGTCGGGAGACACGGCCGTGCTTTTGTGTCAGATATCGTCAGGAAATTCAGCCGGAAGTATATTATCAGCGGTATATTTGCCGTACGCACTGCGGTAAACATTTCTGTATTCGTCGAATGTAAGACAGCAGCCATAGCCCAGCACCTCAAGCTTCGTTCCGAAGACCTTTGCCATAAGTTTCATTTCAGTCATTCCGTTTGACAGGTAGAATTTTTTACGCCTGATACGCTCATCAAGGTTTTTTGCGTCAGTATAGACGGTTTCTATCTCAAGGAAGAATTTTTTGTCCCTGTAATATTCCTGAAGCAGTCTCAGGGCAGTGCTGCCGTATCCGCTTCCACGCTTGCTGTCAGATATGGCGAAATAGTCCAGCAGAACCTTGTCGCCGGCGTTCATTGTTATGGCTGTTCCGATAAATTCTCCGTCCTCTGCAACGGTCCACACATCAGCCCTTCCTTTTCCGGCAGCCCTCAGGATCATCGGAAAGGGCTTGCGTTCATAAGCGGGAAAGGCAGTCTTATATAGCCTGTGCACCTTCATCCACTGCTTTATTCCCTTAGCACGTATAAGTTCCATATTTCCTCCTTACATCAGGATAATTGCTTTCATATATATTATACACATAAATCAGCGAAAATTCAATACCCTCAAGCCTCAACTGAACCTCAACTGAACCTCACGGATAATTGAGGAAGAATTGACCGGAATTTGAGGGAGATAGTGTATAATATAAGCATATCAGAAAGGGAGGTTATATCATGCTTGAATTAAAAGGCATTACGAAAGATTATCTTGCCGGCGAGAATACTGTTCACGCCCTGAAGGGTATCGACCTGAAGTTCCGCCAGAGCGAATTTGTGGCGATACTGGGTCCGTCCGGCTGCGGTAAGACTACCATGCTCAATATCATCGGCGGACTTGACCAGTATACCAGCGGCGATCTTGTCATTAACGGAACATCTACCAAAAATTATAAAGCCCGTGACTGGGACGCATACAGAAACCATTCGGTCGGCTTTGTTTTCCAGAGCTACAATCTTATCCCTCACCAGACCGTACTTCAGAATGTTGAGCTTGCGCTGACGCTTTCCGGCGTATCGAAATCCGAGCGCAGACAGCGTGCCAAGGAGGCTCTTCGTCAGGTGGGTCTTGAATCACAGCTTAAGAAGAAGCCAAGCGAAATGTCCGGCGGTCAGATGCAGCGTGTAGCTATTGCACGTGCGCTTGTAAATAATCCGGATATTATCCTTGCCGACGAGCCTACAGGTGCTCTTGATACAGAAACGAGCCTGCAGGTAATGGAGATACTCAAAAGCGTTGCCAAGGACAGATTGGTTGTAATGGTAACACATAACCCTGAGCTTGCTGAGAAGTATGCTACCAGAACTATCAAGATGCTGGACGGCGTTATCACTGACGACTCTGCACCTCTCACAGCGAAGGAGATAAAGACCGAGGAGCTGAGTGACAAGGCTGCTCTTGAAAGCGGCAAAAAGGTAAAGAAACCCTCCATGTCCTTTGCAACTTCATTCTCACTGTCACTGAAGAATCTGTTCACCAAGAAGGGACGTACTATTCTCACATCCTTTGCAGGAAGCATCGGTATCATAGGCATTGCACTTGTACTTGCGATATCTCAGGGCTTTTCCGGATATATTGATACAGTTCAGGAGGAGACTCTTTCCTCATATCCGCTGACTCTTCAGGCGACCAGTGCTGACCTTAGCTCTCTTATGGAGACCTTTATGGGCGTAAGCGGAAGCGGAGACACTCACGGAAACGACGCTGTATACGAAAAGCCTGCGTTCTATAACATTGCAAAATCCTTCAGCAACATCGAGACTACTGAAAATGACCTTCGTTCATTCAAGAAGTATATTGAGGAGGAATATGCAAAGGATGAAAGTGAATCCGGCCTCCACGAAGCTATAAGCGGCATCCAGTATGCTTACGATCTGGATCTTCTTATCTACACTGAAAATGTAGACGGCAATATTATTCGTTCCGATTCACAGATGCTGCTTCAGGATCTGATGGTTGAGTTCATGGGCATGGATATGTCTGCTATGATGGATATGGAAGAAAGCATGGGCATGACTGCTGATAATCCAATGATGTCCATGATGTCAGGCGGTATTTCTGTAAGCGCATGGCAGCAGATACTTCCCGGCGATAATGGCGAGCCTGTAAACGATCTGGTGAAGAAGCAGTACGATGTAATTTACGGCGAATGGCCGGATAATTATGATGAGGTAGTTCTTGTAGTTGACGAGAACAATGAGCTTGATGACGTTACACTCTATGCTCTCGGTCTTAACTCCAAGGATTCTATGGATGAGATCGTTGACGCTGCTATCAATATGAACGAGCTTGAGGACAGGGAAGCCCAGAGCTGGACATATGAGGAGATATGCAATAGAGAGTACCGCACCATTCTCAACTCTGAATGCTACAGCTACGATGAAGCAACCGGTCTGTACACCGACCTTCGTGAAACTGACGCAGGACTCAAATACCTCTATGACAATGGTCTGTCTCTGAAGGTAACAGGTATTATCCGTCCTAACGAGGACGCAACAGCTTCAATGCTTTCCGGTTCTATTGCATACACAAATGGACTTACTGAATATGTAATAAATAATGCCAAGGATTCTGACGCTATAAACGCACAGCTGGATGATCCGGATACAGATATTTTCACTGGTCTGCCGTTCAAGTCAACCACCGGTGACCTTGACAACTCAGAAAAGGCAGATGAATTTACTGCATATATTGATTCTCTGACGGATGCTGAAAAGGCAGTGAAATACGTTCAGATGAAGTCCATCCCCTCAGCTGAAGAGCTTGAAAACATGACAGCTCAGGCGATGGATGGCATGGAGCGTGCTGATATGGAGGAGGCTATGATGTCAGCTCTTACCACACAGATGGGCATGAGCGAGGATGATATATCGTCTTATATCGAATCCATGACAGATGAGGATCTGGAAGAAGCCTTCACTATGATGGTTGAGGAACAGGTTAAGATGGAGTACGCTGCCGGCGTTCAGGAGCAGATGGCTGTTATGTCACCTGAGGAGCTTACTGGCGGACTCGCCATGGAGATGGAGACATTTACAGAGGAGCAGCTTGCTGCGTACTATGATGAGATCCTTGTTTTCTCCGAATCCACCTATGAGGATAATCTTATAGAGATGGGATACCTTGATCTTGAAGAACCTTCAATGATAAATCTCTATGCGTCATCCTTTGAGAATAAGGATGTGATCGAGGAAGCTATAACATCGTACAACGAGAGTGTTGATGAGCTTTCTGAGATCAAGTACACAGACTATGTGGGACTTATGATGTCTTCAATTACAACGATCATAGATACTATCACCTATGTGCTTATTGCGTTTGTTGCAATATCGCTTATCGTTTCTTCCATCATGATCGCAGTTATCACACTTATATCCGTACAGGAGCGTACAAAGGAGATCGGTATTCTGCGAGCAATCGGTGCGTCCAAGCGCAATGTTTCCAGTATGTTCAATGCGGAGACTCTCATTATCGGCTTCACAGCAGGTCTTATGGGCGTAGTTGTGACATATCTGCTTTGCATTCCGATAAATGCTCTTGTTCATGAGCTTACAGGCATCATGAATCTTAATGCTGTACTTCCTTTAAAGGCTGCGGTTATTCTCGTGCTTATCAGCATGATTCTTAACCTGATATCCGGTCTTATCCCGTCAAGAAGCGCTGCTAAGAAGGACCCTGTTGTTGCACTGAGGTCTGAGTAATATTAAAGCAAAACGCCGGTTCTGATTTGAACCGGCGTTTTTGCGGTGTGTTTAGGTTTTAGCGTAAATTGTAGTTTAGCGTGCAAAGCAAATGCGCAAAGCGCACCGCCCAAGGCTCCCCTTAGTAAGGGGAGCTGTCAGCGCAGCTGACTGAGGGGATTGTAAAAAGCGCAGTAACGCTG
>JAZNOB010000026.1:0-21868 GCA_045580565.1 Ruminococcus sp. | reverse complement strand
TGCGAGGTCATTGCAGTTTATCTCCTCGCACTTCTGCTTTGAGTTGTGGAGGAGATTTATCACAGACGTTTTCAGACCTGAGAAGCTGAAATCGTACTCATTTCCGGCAATCCTTGGTCTTGGGAGGGTAAATGCGGTCTTGTCGCCAAGCTGTGCAGCCTTGTCAATGTGTACGCCGCCCGGATACGGAAATCCCATAGCACGGGCGCATTTATCGAAGCATTCTCCGGCAGCGTCATCACGGGTACGTCCTACTACACGGAATTCTGTGTACGATAAAACCTCCACGATATGGCTGTGACCTCCGCTGACTACAAGGCAGAGATAGGGCGGTTTAAGGTCAGGATGCGCGATATAATTCGCAGCGATATGACCGGAGATATGATGCACCGGAACGAGAGGCTTCTTTGCAGCAAGAGCAAGACCTTTAGCAAAGTTCACGCCTACCAGAAGCGCACCTATAAGACCCGGCGCATATGTAACAGCAATGCCGTCAAGGTCATCAAGGGTGACATCTGCATCGGAGAGTGCTTTCTGTACAACGGGCAGGATATTTTCACAGTGACGGCGTGAAGCGATCTCCGGTACAACGCCGCCGTAAAGCTTATGCTCCTCAACCTGTGAGGAGATTACATTTGAAAGGACTTCCGTGTGATCTCTGACAACGCTTGCAGCGGTCTCGTCACAGGAGCTTTCGATTCCTAAAATAAGCATATTGGTACTCCATTTTTCAAATATCATTTATCAGTCTATAAAAACACCTTGAAAGGCTCCCCTTAGTAAGGGGAGCTGTCAGCGATAGCTGACTGAGGGGATTGTATCCAGCAAGTAAAACTAAAATTTAAAGTCTGCTTTCCTCTGCGCAATCCCCTCCGTGACGCCTGCGGCGTGCCGCCTCCCCTTACTAAGGGGAGGCTTTTATCGTAACATTTTAACGCTCACACCTCATAATCAATACAAGCTCTCAGCTCACGCATAGGCGTGATGAACTTACCGAACTCCACATGAGCCGGATGAACCTGATAGGCGTTCAGTGCCTCTATATCTGCAAAGTTGCATACAAGGGGGAATTCATAGTTGGACTCAGGTGCTTTTTCAGTGTTAATGCACACCTCAAGCTTATCAAGGGTAGGTACAAGATCTATGAGCTTTTCTGCTCTCGTTTTAGCTTCAAGTGCATTTTCGAGGGCAGTCTTACCCTCGTATTCGGGCTTTAATTTAAACATTACAATGTGTCTGATCATTTTGGTTACTTCCTTTCATATATATAAATTGCCATTGGCTTCATGTACGTGCCGTGCGTGTCATCAGCACCGCACCCTCATCCGGATTCCTGTAATACCTTTTGCGGAATCCGACCTGCTCATATCCGAGAGTTTTATATAGAGCGATTGCAGGAGCGTTTGATTCACGCACTTCAAGGATGAAGCTTTGTCCTGCATAATTGCTATGGGCTGATTCCAGAAGCGTCCTTGCAATGCCTGCTCTGCGGTGTTCGGGCAATACGGCTATATCATCAACGCTCTTCTCGTCGCCTGAATCCGACAGCACAAGATAACCTGCAATTTCGCCGGAGTCTGTTTTTGCAATAACGATCTCAGAATACGGCGAATTATACGCCTCTGTGAAAAGCTTCTCCGACCACGGATCGGGAAAGCATACTTCCGCTATCTCACTGAGCCTTTTCATGTCCTCTATAGCAGCAGTCACGATATTAACCCTTTGCGTCATACCAGCTGCCTCCCATGTTTACCTCTGCTGTCAGCGGAACGGTGAAGTCAACAACAGTCTGCATGGCTTCACCGAGTATCTTCGCCGCTTTAAGAGCAAGTTTCTGTGGAACTTCTACTATAAGCTCATCGTGAACCTGCAGGATAAGCCTTGCCTCAGGAACTTCCTCTCTGAGACGGTCATAGACCTTTACCATTGCCATCTTGATAATATCTGCCGCTGTACCCTGAATGGGCGTATTCATGGCAATACGCTTGCCTGCCGCCTGTACCATCTTGTTTGACTGACGAAGCTCCGGAACAGGTCTCCGGCGTTTGAAGTATGTGGAAACGTAGCCGTCAGCCTTGCCGTTTTCAACTATCTGCTCCATGAACTCATTTACCTTGGGGTAACGTGCAAGGTAATTCTTGATATAGCGGTTGGCTTCGTAGACAGAAACGCCTATATCCTTTGACAGCGAAAATGCTCCGATACCGTAGATAATGCCGAAGTTTACAGCCTTTGCCGCACTTCTCATTTCAGATGTGACCATCTCCGGCGGCATATCGAACACCTGTGCCGCTGTCGCAGTATGGATGTCCTCGCCGCTTAAAAATGCCGCCTGCATATTTTCATCTCCGCAGAGATTCGCAAGTATTCTCAGCTCGATCTGGCTGTAGTCTGCATCAAGAAGAATGTTTCCGTCCTCTGCAAGGAAGAACTTTCTCATGTTCCGTCCGAGACTTGTACGAACCGGAATATTCTGCATATTCGGCTCTGTTGAGGAGATACGTCCCGTTCTGGTTTCCGTCTGCTTGAATACGGAGTGGATGCGCCCGTCCTTGCCGACAGTTTTCAGGAGTCCGTCAACGTAGGTGGATTTCAGCTTGGAGAATTGTCTCCATTTCAGAACGTAGTCTACTATCTTGTATTCGTCCCGCAGACTTTCCAGAATCTCAGCGTTTGTGGAATAGCCTGTCTTTGTTTTCTTGCCATGAGGAAGTTCCATTTCCGAGAAAAGAACCTCGCCCAGCTGCTTTGGTGAACCTATCTTGAACTGGTGACCTGCTTTGTCATAGACAAGCTTCGCCATTTCCTCTATTTGCTCAGAAAGATAAACGCCGAATTCCTTTACGCCTTTTTTATCAGTCTTAACGCCTGTATGCTCCATTGAGGCAAGCACCTCCGTCAGGCGCAGCTCCATTTTGTAAAGCTCAGTCTGCTCCTGCTCCTCTGCAAGCCTTTCCATTTCATCGCAGAGTGCAGAAAGCACGGAAATATCAGCATATTTTCCGCTTGGATATGCTATATGATAGGTAACGCAAAGACGGTCTATTGTGTATTCGGATGTGGTAGGATTGAGGATATATGCGCATATCTCACCGTCAGTAATGAGGTTTCTGAGCTCGCAGTCGTTTTTAAGACAGTATCTGTAATGTGGTTTCGCTGTGAAGGTACGCTTCTTTATGCTACCGCTTAAAAAGGCTGTAATAATGCTGGTATCCTCTGTGATATATACAGTATCATTCACAAAGGCTATGAGAATGCTTCCGTCAAATATATAGCATACTGCTATGTCAGAACTTTCCCATTCAGTGAGAGTATCGGCAGAAAGAATCTTTTCCTCAAATGTAACCTCCGGTGCGGCAGGTGTGCTCTCTGATTCCGTTTCCTCAGCGGCAGACGTACCGTCAAGATCAAGCTTTGAGATAAGCTTTGCCATTTCAAGCTCCAGAAGCAGTGTGCGGAGCTTTCCGCCCTGCTGCTCTGCCTTGTCGTAGTCGGAGAGCTTCTCCGGAATTGGTGCGTCCTTTACGATAGTCGCAAGCCATTTGCTCTGCTCAGCGGCTTCTTTTCCTGTGGTAAGCTTATTGTACACGCCATTGGTAAGTCCGGCGTTATCAATGTTTTCGTAGAGATTTTCGATAGTAGTCCATTTCTGGATAAGTCCGGAGGCTGTTTTCTGACCGATACCTGCAACACCTGAAATATTGTCGGAGCTGTCGCCCATAAGAGCCTTTAAATCTATCATAGACAGCGGCGGAAAGCCGTATTCCTCGGTGAATCTGTCCGGTGTATAGGGAATAGTATCCTTGTTTGTGACAAGGCGCACGGTTACGTTTTCGTCCACAAGCTGTAAGCTGTCACGGTCTCCTGTAACGATATGGCATTCAGAGCCCTGCTCAGTGCAGATACGTGAAAGAGTGCCGAGAATATCATCTGCTTCATAGCCCTCACAGGTCACAACAGGTACACCCATCAGCGTGAGTATTTCCTTTACATAGGGCAGCTGCATGGCAAGCTCTTCCGGCATACCCTTGCGGTTAGCTTTGTAGGTGTCTACTGCCTTGTGTCTGAATGTTGGGGCCTTAAGGTCGAATGCTGCAACGATCCTGTCGGGCTTCACCTCGGATACGTGCTTGAAATAGATATTCATAAAGCCGAAAATGGCGTTGGTGTAGATTCCCTTTTGGTTGGAAAGCAGTCTTATTCCGTAGAATGCACGGTTAAGGATACTGTTTCCGTCGATTGCCAGTAAGCGCATGGTTGATATTCCTCCGTGATAGTGTTTTCTGTATTATATTATACCACATCTGTGAGGAAAAGAAAAGGGTTATTTTTCCTGAACATCCAATTCGAATACAGCTGTCATTTTAGCAGTGCTGAAATCCTGCTGTGCGTAGTATTCAGGGCAGTCTTTTGCGAGGCAGGCATCCAGTCCGATAACATCCGCACGGAGATCTGATATGGTTTCCTGAATTGCCGTCTGACAGTATGCTTTTATAAGCTGACAGCCGGCATCTGTGTTGCCGCTTCCGCTTATGCGGATTCTAACATTGATATGGGGTATACCCTTTACTATTTCGGCGGAAAGTATTGTTTCGGAGGAATATATTTCACAGCTCTCCGCACTGCCCTCGCCCTGAATGGATATTCTTTCCGGTGTCTTATCCCCTCTTAACCAGACAAGACCTTTCACAGCCTTTTCCGAAAGTACGCCCAGAAGCTCACTGCCGTTGGTTATGCCCATGCCGAAGCCTTTGTCTGTCAGCACCGGAGCAAGGGCGGTGTTGTCACCGCCCTGAAGCTCCGAAAGCATGGTGAACAGGTCGGTTTCAGGTATGCGCCCCTTTTCTGCTTCAAGCCTCAGACTGTCAGTAAGGCTCGTTGCGCTGACATCCTCGTTTATTTCAGTTTCATGAAGCAGAAGTACCCTGCACGCCGGCGAAAGCCTGTGCTCACTGAGAAGCTCCGTAAGCTCTGATGCGTCGAGAGGCTCTGAAAGGCACAGAAGCTCTGCGTGTCCGAGGAATATTTCAAGTCCTGTCTTGATAGCAGCGTCCTCCTTTGCGGCAAATACATCCGTGCCCTTGCCGGACATAGGTTCTCCGGAATCCTCAAAGGGCAGGAGAGTAAGCTCAGTTTCATTCTCTTTGCTGATAATAACGCTCTGAACATATGCACGCTCACGAACCTCAGGAGTCTGCGATGTGCAGCCGGATGCTGATATAAGCAGTAAGGCTGCGGCTAATACCAGTATAAGCTTCATTGTGATATGCTCTCCTTTCTGCTGCTTGTATTTCCTGCTTTGAGCAGCAGCCACAATGGTACTGCCGCTGTGAGCAGTGCGATGGAAATGATGCAGAAAGCACTGCCGCTGAAGCCCAGCGCTCCAAGCGCTGCACCTGCGCCAATCATAAGAATAAGGGAGATGATGCTCCTGAGGCGGAGCTTCGGGAAAAGCATTCCCAGAATGTGGGCTGACAGCACCGTGAACATAGTGAGCCTTATAGTGCAGAGAAGCACGAACACTATAAGATACAGAGCGTCAGCACGCTGTGACCTGAGCGGCTGTGATACAGAGGTGAGCAGGAAAAATGGGTGTTCAGCAGATGCAAGGAGACTGCCTAAAACTGTTATGCAAAGGAACAGCACCAGCTCCCACAGCAGAAGGCTCAGAGGCAGAAACAGAAGCTTTTTTGCCGGTCTGGTTTCCTGTGTAAAGGTCAGAAGCACGAAGAATACCGGAAGCGAATCCGCAAGAGACAGATTCATAAGGCTGCTGCGGATAATACTTCCATCCTGCGTAAATGACAGCTCTCCTGTATCTATACGCTGCCATGCGCCTATAAACAGCACTGCAAGCACGGCTGCGAGAAGTGCGGCGACTACAGCGGAGGCTCTTGCAAAGGTGCTGAGTCCCAGTGAAGCTGCATACAGACAGACTGCACCTATAAGAATAGCTGTAATGAGTGATTGGGAAAAGGGCAGGGAAAGCTGCTCTGAGCCGTTCCAGACGAGCACAAAGGAATAGCCGCCACGCGCTATAAAGTACAGAGCATAAACGCATGGCAGAACATAATGCCGTCTGTTACAGTAGCTGCTTAGAGAGAAGCCCTTTTTATAGATAAGAAGTACAGGCACACACAGCAAAAGCCTCAGCGCAAAGGCTATGGCAGTGCCAGCCATTGATTCAAGTCCGGTCTGTGCCGGCATACACATAAGCATAAACGCCTCTGACAGCAGGAGTATACAGGTGAGCTGTCCGGAGCTGATTCTATTCATGATATTCCTCCACCGTAAAATGACCCTTCTGCATTTTCCTGAAGCTTACTCTTGTGAGTACATCTCGCATAGCTTTTGGATACAATGGCGACACCGGCGCAGTGAACGGAAAGCCGAAGCTTTCACCGGCACAGATATTGAAAAGTACAAGGCTTCCCAGAAGACCTATACCGAAAAGCCCCAGAAATCCGCCTGCAAGAATGAACAGAAGCCTGAGTATAGTCACAGGCTCTGCAAGGTCAGGCAAGGCAAAGCCGCTTATGACGGCTATCGCTGTAACAGTGAGCATAGGCGTGCTTATAAGACCGGAGGATACAGCGGCATCACCTATGATTAGACCGGCAACTATACTTACAGAACCGCCTACAGCCTTTGGAAGCCTCAGTCCCGCTTCACGGACTATCTCATATACAAGCAGTACGCCTATGGCTTCAGCTGTGAGAGATACAGGTGCTTTCTGTTCTGCCTCGGCAAGAATGAGAAGCAGAGTGCGGTTCAAAAGCTCCGGATGATGAAGCGCCACTGCAACATAAAGTGCTGGCAGAAGGAGGGTTATGAAAAAAGCAAGGTATTTGATAAGCCTTATACAGGTAGTGTAATAGGGACGGAAGCTGTAGTCGTCCATCGTCTGAAAGCTCTCACAGAACAGCCTTGGTACAGTGATGGCGAAAGGCACTCCGTCAATGAGTATGCCGACTCTGCCTTCCAGAAGCTTTCCGCAGAGAACATCGGGCCTTTGTGTAGTGCCGGAGGTGTTGAAAAGGCAACCACGTCGGTTTTCCAGAAATGGCTGAAGATATCCTGTGCTGAGGACACTCTCAAGCTCCGTGCTCTGAAGCCTTTTCTTTATATCCTTTATAAGGCTTTCCGGTACTCTGTCGTACATATAGCACAGGCATATATCCGTCTGGGATTTATCACCCACAGGCATAAGCTCCATCTTTAGAAATGGAGTTTTCATACGCCTTCTTACAAGGGACATATTCATACGGATAACTTCAATAAAGCCTTCACGGCAGCCCATAATATTGCTTTCGCCGGACGGCTCTGAGACGGAACGCTTTTCATATCCCTGAACTCCGTATACAAGAGCCTTTGGTGCACCGTTTATGATTAGCACCGCAAATCCGGAATTGAGGAACCGGAATAGGTCACGGTAATTTCTCGCCTCACTCCGGTCGAGAGAAAGGAGAAGTCTGCTGTTCAGATGAAAGATAAGCGTTTCAGCTGTAGGACTTGGGAGCTGCACACGTGTTATCGGCTCAAGTATAAGTTCAGTTATCATGGATGTGGAAACCATACCCTCACAGGTAACAAGGGCTGCCGGTACGCCGCTTAATAGGAATTCGTTTATCATAAGATCTGAGCCGTTATCTGATATTTCACGGAGCCTTCGGATATTCTGCTGAAGGTCCGGATGGATGGATTCATCTGCAAAGTCATTCATGTCTGATACCGCCTTTCTGGATGGGTTTTCTGTTATAGTGTGCATTGATGCAGAGGATATTCAGAAAAATGTTGCATTTTTCTGTGAAGTGTGTTATACTGTAATTAACGGCAGCGTCATGGCGGTTATTGCTATGATGTGTTTTAAAAGGAGGTATAATAATGCTCAGAAGAAGATTTATAGCCGCAGGACTTTCAGTTCTGCTTTTAGGTACAGCTGCTGGATGCAGGTCTATCGACAACAGCGAAGGAGCTGCTCCGGAGGGTGCTGGTTCAGAGATAAATGCAGGTCTTGACGGTTCTGTTGCACGTGAGGAGGCGACTATTGCCAATGTAAAGCAAAGCGGCGGCGAGGTACGAGTTATTGCCGCTGGTGATAACATGGTGCAGACGGCTGTATATAATTCAGCTGTAACCAATACCGAGACTGGTCAGATATATAATTTCGGCTACTGCTACGGCGGTGTTCGTGATATTATCTCACAGGGCGATATTAGCATCATCAATCAGGAGTCGCTTATCTGCAATGACCCGGATATTGCCATAAGCGGTGCCAGCTACAATCTCAATTCACCCTCAGAGCTGGGTCCTGCGCTTCTTGACGCAGGCTTCAATGTTATATCCATGGCAAATGAGCATCTGCTGGATAATGGTATAGACGGTCTTGAATCCTGTATGGATTACTGGGAGCAGATGGAGGCGGATAATCCGGATCTGCTGACCTATGGTGTATATCGCAGCGAGGCTGACATGAACGATATCCGCATCAAGGAGATCAACGGCATAAAGGTTGCATTTCTTGCATATACAGAGGGCTTGAACGGTTATTCTGTACCGGATGATTCTTCAGTACGTGTTGTTCTTACAGCTGAGGACGCTATTATCAAGTCTCAGATAGAAGCTGCCAAGGAGCTTGCTGATGCTGTTGTAGTATCTGCCCATTGGGGCACGGTGGATTCTTCAGAGGTTTCAGAGAGCGTAAGGTATCTGGCTCAGAATATGGTTGAATGGGGTGCGGATGTTATTATCGGTACACATCCACACGTTCCTCAGACTATGGAATATCTCACACGTGAGGACGGCACACAGGGCTTTGTATTCTATTCTCTTGGAAACTTCATCTCATCCCAGACATGGAATATAAACCTTGTAGGCGAGATCGCTGATTTCAATATCGTGGTAGACCCTGAGGGCAATACTACTATTGAGGATGTAAAGGTCATCCCTGTTATCACTCATTACGACGACGGTTATCTCAGCAATGTAAGGCTCTATTCCTACAGTGACTATAATGATGAGCTTTGTGCGTCTCACGGACTGCCATATGCTATGTATGATCAGGTCTATGCTGAGTGGAATATGGAAAAGATAAAGGCTATTGTTGACGAAGCTGTTCCGGCTGAGTTCCAGAAGCTGGATTAAGTAATAGTAAAAATACAAGCAGTGCAGTTTTACGCTGCGCTGCTTTTTTTATAAAGGAGGAAAATATCATGCTTATACAGGATCTGCACGGGAGCTTGCGTGCGAACATAGAGAAGCGCATATCAGGCAAGGGTGAGGTTATTGACCGTGTAATAATAGCGGCTATTGCGGGAGGCCACGTGCTTCTTGATGATCTGCCGGGTACAGGCAAGACCACTCTTGCAAGAAGCATGGCGCAGTCTGTTGACGGAGAGTTTCGCAGAGTACAGTTCACTCCCGACCTGCTGCCTACAGATATAACAGGTGTAAGCGTATACGACCAGAAAACAGGCGAGTTTGTATTCCGACAGGGTGCGGTTTTCGGAAATATTATTCTGGCGGATGAAATAAACCGTGCTGCTCCCAGAACACAGTCTGCGCTTCTTGAATGTATGGAGGAAAGGCAGGTCACCTGCGATGGTGTTACCTACAGACTGCCTGAGCCTTTTCTTGTTATCGCCACGCAGAATCCCGTGGAGCTTGCAGGGACTTATCCGCTGCCTGAAGCGCAGCTGGACAGATTCATGTTCTGTCTGCGTGTGGGATATCCTGAGCGTTCAGCGGAGCAGGAGATGCTTTGCCGTGCATTGAAGGGAGTACATGAGCTTACAGCCGCTGCGGATCGTGCATATGTGCTGGCTGCCCGTGAGGAGCTTATGAAAATAAGAATATCGGATGCTGTACAGGGCTATCTGCTTGATATTGCAGAGGCAACCAGAGCAGATGCTGACATAAGAACAGGACTCAGTCCGAGAGGTCTTATTGCCCTTGCTGACGCATCAAGAGGATTTGCAGGAATAAACGGACGTGATTATGTTATTCCGGATGATGTAAAGGCTGTAGCTGCCGATGTAATAGCTCATAGACTTATACTGAAGGGTGCGTCATACGGTGACAGTCTGCCTCAGAAGCGCAAGGCGGCAGATGGCATTCTCCGGAATGTAACAGTACCAAAGGATGACCTATGGAACTGCTGATAATCGTAATAATAATTGCCGCTGTAGTGATAGCCGAACAGTCGCTTTATTCACACATTGGAACGAAGCAAATAAGCTACAGCTGCGGTTTTGAGACAGATATCATTGATGAGGGCGGAGAGCTTTCTCTTACGGAAACTGCGGTGAACAGAGGTGTGCTGCCTGTTCCGTGGATGAAGGCGGAGCTTACTGTTCCTGCGGCAATAGAGCTGGTTCAGGGTGTAAGCACAGTTACCGACAGAGACAGATTCATTACCGGTTTTTTCGTGGTAAGGAGCAGGAGCAGGGTCACCCGTGTAAGAAAGGTACGTGCTCTTTGCAGAGGAGTGTATAGAGTTACAGCCGCAAGAGTACAGACCGGAGACCTGCTGGGTGGTATAAGGCTTTCTCTTTCCGCTGAAAGTACAGGAGGGATACTTACAGTTCTCCCTGTACCGGCAGGCTGTGAATCTGTGCTTAATGAGAGACTCAGAAGACGCTCCGGCGAACGCATAGTGAACAGAGGCCTTGTGACTGATCCGTTCTATACCTCAGGTGCAAGGGGATATACACAGGGCGATCCGCTGTCACGCATTCACTGGAAGGCGACTGCTCATTCCGGTGAGCTTATGGTAAGACAGGAGGAATGGACAGCTGTTCCGACGCTTACTATAATACTAAACGTCCAGACCGATTCCGAAAGAGCAGGTAAGGGCGCTGATGAGGAGAGCCTTGCAGAGCACACAATAAGATTGTGCGTGCAGTGCATAATGGAGGCAATGCAGGAGGGCTACAGTGTTATCCTCAGAAGCAATGGCTTCACACCGGACGAAAAGCCGCTGTATATGACAAACCGTGATGCTGAGAGCATGAGGTATGCTCTGGCGGAGCTTTCAGTCAGAAGCTATCAGCCCTTCAGACAGTACATGAGAGAGCTTATGGATATTCCGGAGGATGCTTCCTGCGTGCTTATAACGCCTTACACGGATGATGCTCACGAGAGCTGGAAAAACAGCCATCCTGTAAGCTCTGTTGTAGTCTCAGGCAAGGGCAGGGATAATGCAGGCATAGGGGATGTGCTTATCCCTACCGCCGAAAGGAGTATAGAGCTATGAGGATGATACAGAGAACGCTCCTTCACTTTGCTGCGTATGCGGCGCTGCTGCTGTCGGTATATCCCATTATTGCAATGGCATACACATTGTCAGGGTTTGGGACAGTACACATATGGCTGTCGGAGCTTTACGTTTTCATTACAGGTGCAGCAGCACTGTTTCATGCAATAGCAGTGAGGCGTATTTACAGACGCAGAGCTGTGATCGTAAACATAAGCTTCACAGCTGCCGGTGCATTGGCTGCCGCTGCTGCCTTTATGCTGTGCCCCTGTGAAGGCGTATTTATGAAGCTCATATCCGCATTTGTGATATTTGCGGTATATATGGGCGGCTCAAGGCTTTTCTTTGTGGAGTACGATGCTCTTACCCATACCTATGTATACGCCGGAATATGCGCTGTATTTGCAGCGTCATCTGCTGTAGTGTGGCTTCATGACCAAAGTGCAGGCTTTATATGGCAGATAATAACATTCCTTGCGGTAAGCGGAGTGTTTGCCCTTTGCCGTAACTTTGCCGGAATCGACACAGCCCTTCAGTCTCAGGGAGAGGAAAGCGGACATCTGCCCTCAGGAATACTGCGCTATAACAGAACGCTTCTTGGTGCAGTGTGCGCATTTGTGCTGGTACTGGTTCTCGTGAGAAAGCCTATAGGTGCATTTCTCTCGTACATTTCCGGCAAGGCTTTAAAGCTTGTCGGAAAGATATACTTCTGGTTTTCAGGTCTTTTCACTGGAAAGGAGCAGGAAAGCACTGAGCTTTCAGAAAACATCTCCGAGCCGTCATATTCAGGCTACCACAGGAATGATTCCCTTGTTTTTATATGTACAGTGCTGCTGCTTGCGGTATGCGTATACATAATTTTAAGAAACAGACATAGGATATCAGCTTTCATCGCAGGAATAATCCCGTCAATAAGGAGGATGCTTGCCCGAATATTCGGCAGGAGCTATGAGAGACAGGAGAGATGCGATGGATTTGGCTATACAGATATTGTAACAGAGCTTCGTGAGGATGAAGCCAGAGAACATATGAAAACTGCCGGCAGGATGAACTGGAGGAAGGAATACCGCCGTTTCCGGAGAATGGAGGATGGTGCGGAGAAATATCGTCTGGGCTATAGCCTTCTGCTGTACAGGCTGAAGCTGCAGGGGATGGAGCTTGCAGAAGCTTCGACTCCAGAGGATGTGCTGTCATCACTGCCGCCGGAATATTCATGCAGAGGAGCCTTAGAGGCTGTTACAAGATGCTACGAAAGGGTAAGATACGGTGAAGTGTCGCCTGAGGAGCATGAAATGAGAATGATGGAGAAAACAGTACGTGAACTGAAAGACAGCGAATGATCGGAGTATAAAAGGCGAGGTCTGCATATAACAAAAAAATCCGGCAATAATAAAGCCGGAGGTGTTTGATATGAATAACACAGATAAACAGAAAAAGGCAAGACCCGGAAGCTTTTATGCGGCGCTCCTTATCAGCCTTGCAATGATCGGTGCGGCGTGTGCCTATGCTTACCAGGCGACTACAGCTACACTGGAGGAAAATCTTGATTCTCTCCAGAATGAGCTTACAGCAGAAACTGAGCCTTTGACGGAAAGCACAACGGCGCAGACTGAAGCGTCACAGCCTGTTCTTGACGCAGCAGCAGCCGGAAGAAGAACCGAGCTTCCTATCAGCACGGAGTCTGTAACGGAGACTGTTACTGAGCAGCAGACAGAACCTGCTGAAGAAAGCCAGCCGGAACAGAATCTTTCCCATGTTGTATCGTATCCGGTTGAGGGCGATGTTATGTCTCCTTTCAGTAATGGTGAGCTTGTGAAGTCTGAAACCACCGGTACATGGCAGACCCATAACGGTACCGACTTTACTGCTGAAGAGGGTACTCCTGTAAAAGCCTCAGACAATGGTATCGTATCAGAGGTTACAAAAGACCCGCTATGGGGAATATGCGTTGAGCTTGACCATGGCAACGGTATAGTAACGAGATACTGCAGTCTCAGTCCGAGCCTTTCCGTTCAGGAGGGCGATAGTGTGGAAAGCGGACAGATCATCGGTTCAGTGGGCAGCACAGCAGACGCTGAGTGCAAGCAGGGATCCCATCTTCACTTTGAGGTTTTGAAAAACGGTATCTATACAGACCCTGTAACATGGCTTGCAGGAGAATGAGATAAAAAGAACGGCATACTGCCGTTCTTTTTTGTTGATGTTACATTGTAATTGCGCAGGTCTGCCCCAGCAATATCCGTCCAAGAGCTTCCACATCCTCAGCGATAGGATGAGCTCCATATTCCTGAAGTTCACCCTCAGGCGAAAAACCGTATAGTACTCCGGCACAGTCAATGCCGCATTCACGTGCGCCGAGCACATCATGCTTACGGTCGCCTATCATAAGCACATATGGCTTATCATCATCAGTCAGGTGCAGTCTTTCCATGGCAAGGCGTATCATATCAGCCTTCGTTTCGCCCTCTTTTTCAAGGGAACAGCCTGCCACTGCCTCAAAGCATCCGAGGATTCCGAAATGCTCAAGTATCCTGAGAGCAAATGCCTCCGGTTTTGATGTTGCAACCGCAAGTCTGTAGCCGGCAGAATTAAGCTTATTGAGAAGCTCCGGTATACCGTCATACACACGGTTCTCAAAAAGTCCTTTAACATTGTAACGCTCACGGTATTTCACCACAGCAGCTTCAGCATCCTCATACGACATACCGCACACTGTCTGGAACGATTCCAGCAGAGGCGGTCCGATAAATGCTCTCAGTGCAGCGTCATCCGGTATATCTCTGCCAGCTGATTCCAGTGCGTGCTTCACGCAGTTAAGTATACCATTCTCTGAATCAGTAAGGGTGCCGTCAAGGTCAAAGAGCAATATTCTATAATCAGTCATAGTGATCTCCTTATCATACAGAACAGGGCAGCCCGTTTAAGCTGCCCTTTTGATTTAAAAGTACATATAAAGCTGACACTGCATCATGCCGTTGTAAAGCTTTCTTCTCTTGTTTGCCTGCTTGTCAAAGAATGTTTCGAACTCGCTGTCCGGCGATATCACATAGCATGGATGAGCCTTATCAGCAGGAAATACACACCCCATAATTCTGTACAGCGACTCTGCCGCTTGAATGTCCAGCATTCTCTCGCCGTAGGGAGGATTGCATATGGTTATGCTGTTTTCGATAGGCTGGAAGTCAGCTATGTCACGTTTTTCAAGGTGTATCCTCGGCTTTACGCCTGCCTTGCGTGCGTTCTCCTCAGTAAGCCTTATAGCCTCAGGGTCGCAGTCAAATCCGTATGCCTCAAACTCTGCATCACGGTTAATTGCTGCAATAGCCTCTGATCTTGCATTTCTCCATATCTGCTCAGGTATACATCCCCATTTTTCAGCTGCAAAGTGGCGGTTAAGACCTGGAGCCATGCGCATAGCCTTGAATGCAGCTTCAATAAGAAGGGTGCCGCTTCCGCAGAACGGGTCAACGACAATGCTGTCAGTACGGACTCTTGCAAGGTCGATGATTCCGGCAGCCAGAGTCTCCTTGATAGGTGCGGCATTAGAATTTCTTCTGTAGCCTCTCTTGTGGAGACCGGCACCGGAGGTGTCAAGATAGATCACGCATATATTCTTCCTGATGGAGAACTGTATCTGGTGGATGCTTCCTGTTTCTGCGAACCAGCTTGTGCGGTAGTGCATTTTAAGACGCTCAACAGCAGCCTTTTTTACAATAGACTGACAGTCGGGGACGCTGTGGAGCTTGGAGTCCAGAGCGTGACCCTTTACAGGGAAAGCGTCATCCTTGCCTATCCAGTTTTCAAGGGGTAGCTTCTTAACGCCCTGAAACAGATCTTCAAAGCTGTATGCAGGAAATTCGCCCAGCTGTATGAGAACTCTTTCAGCAGTTGAAAGGCAGAGATTGGCTTTTGCCAGAACGGAGTAATCACCTCTGAAGAGGATACGTCCGTCCTGAACGGTAATATCGGTAGCACCGATCTTGTTAAGCTCAAAGTGAAGGGTGCGTTCCAGTCCGAAATGACATGGGCAGCACATAAGAAATGTCTGTGTCAAAGTGAACACCTCGTTTGTTTATTTAAGTGGCAGGAGTTTCTGTGGGAGCAACTGTCTCTGTATAGACTGTGGTGGACTGAGTAGTAGCTGCGGTAGTAGCCATAGTTGTATACTTCCAGCAGCCGTCACATACAGGCGCATTGGAGGACTTCCAGTAGCCTGTTCCGGAAGTGGGACAGTTTGCCGATGCTATCTGACCTGTTCTCTGGCATACGTTGCCGGAGATCACGTTATCGTTTGCAGGATAAGCTGCGTCTGATCTTATCTGGTCAGCATATTCGCCGATGATGTTATACCATACCTGTGCGGATTTCAGGTCGCTGGGCAGTGAATAACGCTTGTTATAGCCTACCCATACGCCGCTTACAAAGTCTTCTGTCATACCTACGAAGGTAAGGTCTGTCCAGTCCTCAGATGTACCGGTCTTGCCGGCAACGTGCTTGTTCTGGAGCTGTGCAGCTGTACCTGTGCCATTACTTACCACGTTCTGGAGGAGCTTGTTCATAACGTAAGCAGTTTCCTCGTCAACAGCCCTTCTGGGACTGCCGTCATCCTCGTATACAACTGTATCAACGTCCTGTACTACTTTGCTTACGATGTGAGCGTTATAGTAGGTGCCTCCGTTTCCGTAGGGGATATATGCGTTTACAAGGTTTTCCAGAGTAATGCCATAGGTGAGTGCGCCTACGGACAGAGGTGAGATAGCGTTGTCAGTAAGACCGTCAGGAGAAGTAGCAGAAAGCTTCAGACCCATCTTTTCTGTTGAAAAGTCGAATACCGACTGAGGAGTCAGGTCATTGCATATCTTTGCGGATACAGTGTTCAGGGACTTGGCAAGTGCGTCGGAAACGTGCACTTCCTTATTTGAGTAGGTTCCGCTGTAGTTTGCAGGCCAGTCCTCACCGGCAACCTGAGTGAGAGGAGAATCCTCGTAAAGTGTGCCCCAGTGTATCTGGTCTCTTTCAAGCGCAAGTCCGTATGAAGCAATAGGCTTTATAGTAGAGCCGGGCTGACGAGGCTCCATCGTTGCATAGTTCCAGCAAAGTGAGCTGCTTTTTTCGCCGATGCTGCCCACAATAGCACGGATGCTTCCGTCATAGTCCATGGCAATGAACGCTGACTGCGGGTATTCTATTTCTTCAACAGTATACTGTCCGTCGCCGTTGGGATCTCCGTAATGTGCAACGGAGGTGGAATTCATAAGGTTATCAAGGTCAAGGTATTTCTCCTCGACATATTCCTGCATATCCATATCAACGGTGGTGTAGATACGGTATCCGCCGGCATTGATACGTTTGATGGCTTCTGAGGATGAGATGTTGTAAAGCTCCTCAAGATACTCAGCAACCTCATAGATAGCGGTATCAACGATCCAGCTTGTTACGGAAGCGGAGAGGTAGGGGTTCTCCTCTTCATCGGGATGAGCTGCCTCATATTCTTCGGAGTCAGTGAAGATAAGCTCCTCAGCCTTAGCCTCCTGATATTCGTCATAGGTGATCGCACCGTTCTTGTACATCTGGTTCAGAACATAGAGCTGACGTCCACGGTTGTTTTCTCTGCCGTAGTTCACCCATTCGCCGGTTTCGTCATCAGTATAGCCTGCAAAGGGATTGATAGTCTCAGGACTTTTCGGGATAGCCGCAAGGCAGGCTGCCTCGGCGATACTCAGGTCTGAAACAGACTTTCCGAAGTACTTCAGTGATGCACCCTGAATGCCGTTTGTAGCTCCGCCGAAGCCGATATAGTTCAGATAGCTTTCAAGTATCTCATCCTTGGAGTAATTCTGCTCCAGCTCCATAGCACGGAATATCTCTCGGATCTTACGAGAAGGAGACTGCACATCGTCGCCGGTGATGTTCTTTACCAGCTGCTGGGTGATGGTAGAGCCGCCGATATTTGTATCGTAGATGTGGATGAACATATTCACGAATGAATAGAAGGTTCTTTTATAGTCAACGCCGTCGTGGGTGTAGAAGCGTTCATCCTCGGCATATACGAATGCGTCACGAACGTGCTGAGGGATATCGTCTATCTCAACGGGCATACGCTCGGAGTGATTGTTTACCTCATAGAGACAAACTTCGTTGCCCTCGGAATCTGTAGCATATACGTAGGTATTGTACTGAAGCTCCATTTCTTCGATGGTAACAGTGGAAACCTCGTCCCTGAAGTCCATGACGTATACTGTAAGTGCAGTTACAACTATAGTACCTGTGATAACACAGATAAGGAAAAGTGACATGATAGTTGTAAGCAGAATTGAGAATGCGTTTCTCAGCGCAGGAAATCTGTGAGCCTTTGCGGAGGCGAGATTGCCTTTGTAGTAGGGATATTCCGGCGTACCTGTCGGAGGCTTGCTGCGGATCTCCTCGTCGGTTTCCTTTCTGTATGTGCCCTGAAGCTGACCGCTGCCTACAGATGGGTCAGGCTTTTTGGGGCGTGGCTGTTCCTTTGCAGCAGGAGCATTCTGGGGACGCTGCTTTTTCAGCGGGACTGCGCCGGCTTCGGGACGGGCTTTTCTGGGTGCATTTTTAGGTGCACCGTTCTGAGCTTTTCTCATTGGTGTGCCAGAGCTGCCAGCAGCAGGCCTTTTCTTATTCTGTGGATTGTTTTTGTTCTGATTATTGTTTTCCATTTGCTCTGTATCCTCCGTAAAACGTACGGCTGTTTACGATTCATCCAGCCGTTGTCTGTCGTCAATGTATACACACTTATTATAACACAAAAAAAGGCTGTTGTTAAGCGTTTGCGGAAAATTTCCTATAAAAATATACATTATGTATAAACTTTGCCGGACGGCAAATACTTTATATGTTACTTATTGAAAAAGGAGGAAATTCAAATGGCAGACAAACTTGTATGGCTTATGCCGGTGACAGCTCTTGCGGTATCGGCGGTGGTGGTGTTCGGTTCGATGACTGCATCCGTGAAGACTCCGGCTCCGTCAGCGCATGAAACAGAGCCGGCGGTTACAACTACAGTCACGACGAATGCAAAGTATATTCTCAGGATATGGAACGAAGGACTTGGGATGTTCAGAGGGGACAGTCCGGAGCCATACAGGGAACTTGATATGCCCCTGAGTCTTCTGTCCGATTATGACAGGGAGCTGCTGGAACAGGGGATAGTCATGGATACCGAATCGGAAATGCGTGCGCTGGTGGAGGACATCACATCGTAGATATGAAGAAAGGCTGCGGCACATATTCTGTGCGGCAGCCTTTGCTGTGCTTATATATTCTTCAGGTAGATTATTCTCATGCCCTTTAAAAGCAGAGTGTCGTCAAGGATGATCTCCTTATGTCTGCAATGTGGCACGATAACCTCCGCAAGACCGCCTGTAGCTATAGCGGTGACAGGCATCTGAAGCTCTTCCTCAATGCTGTCGAGAAGTCCGTCAATACTTCCTGCAAAGCCGTATATCATACCGCTTTTCATGCAGTCAATGGTATTGCTTCCTATCTTTTTCTTAGGCGGCTCAAAGGCAATCTTGGGCAGCTGAGCAGCCTTGTCAATAAGTGAGTTCATGGAAACGGCAACGCCCGGCATTATCATTCCGCCGATAAACTCATTGCGCTGATTTATAACAGATACAGTAGTAGCCGTGCCCATATCAATAAGAGCAAGAGGTCCGCTGTACTGTTCAAGGGCAGCGATTGCACCGATCACCATGTCGCTTCCAAGCTGAGCCGGATTGTCTATGGATATCCGGAGTCCTGTCTTTATGCCGGGACCTACTACCATGCACTTTTTATGAGTGATAGTTTCTACAGCACGCTTTACCACACCGGTTATTGACGGTACTACCGAGGAAAGAATACTTCCCTCAATATCATCAGCTTTAAGACCGTATATTTCCAGCACTGATTTGAATGAAACTGCATACTCAAGGGTAGTGCCGGTCTGGTTGGTGGAGATGCGCTCTACAAAGAGTATCTTCTCGTCCTGAAAGCATCCGATAACTATATTTGTATTGCCGATGTCAATTGCGAAAACCATATTGCTCACTCCTTGGATTTATATTTATATTCTGTCTGACGGACAGGTCATTATACATTGAATATCATATCGCTGTAAGCCGGAACAGGCCACTGATTTGCAGGCATCATAACCTCGATGGAATCAACGCACTTGCGGAGCTTTTCCATTGTGGAGACAACGTCGTCCCTGTATGCAGTTGCCATTTTGAGGGCATTTTCCTCAGCAGCAGCGGCAGCTGTATTCTTCTCCAGCTCCTCAACAAGTCTGTACGCCTCACTGTTGAGGTTGGTGATCTTCTCTGCAAGGGTTCTTTCGATGGATGCGTCGATACCAAAGCCACTCTTTACTGCAATGCCGTCGCACAGCTCCTTGCAGTATTTCAGTGCAGCAGGGATGAACTTTTTCTTTGCCATATCTATCATGGTAAGAGATTCAATGTTTACAGTCTTGCTGTATCTTTCCAGCAGGATCTCAACACGGCTTTCGATTTGAGCCTTGTTGAATATACCGAACTTTTCCAGTAAAGCTACATTCTTTTCATCAGCATAATGAGGTATCGCCTCTACAGCGGTTCTGTAGTTGGGCAGACCACGTCTTTCAGCTTCCTTCACCCATTCCTCAGAATAGCCGTTGCCGTTGAAGATGATTCTCTTATGATTCTTGATGATATCTTTAAGCAGCTCCTTGAGACGAGCGTCGAATTCCTCCGCAGGAACATTCTCCATAACATCAGCGATCTCTGAAAGCTCTCCTGCAACGATGGTATTCAGCAGGTGATTGGGGCAAGCGATATTGTCGGATGAGCCTACCATACGGAACTCAAAGCGGTTACCTGTAAAGGCAAAGGGAGATGTACGGTTTCTGTCGGTAGAATCCTTGGGGAAGTCGGGAAGTGCGTGAACGCCGATTCTGAATTCCTCAGATTCGCTCTTGTAGGTACTGTCGTTTTCCAGTGCGTCAAGTACGCCCTGAAGTTCCTCGCCCATGTACATTGAGATGATAGCGGGCGGCGCTTCATGTGCGCCAAGACGAAGGTCGTTTCCGGCAGAGGATGCGCTGATTCTCAGGAGAGAAGCGTATTCATCAACGCCCTTGAGAACTGCGCACAGGAATGTGAGGAACTGCATATTCTCGCTTGGAGTGCTGCCGGGGTCAAGAAGATTCTGACCGCTGTCTGTACTCATTGACCAGTTGTTGTGCTTGCCCGAACCGTTTACGCCGGCAAAAGGCTTTTCGTGGAGGAGGCATACAAGATCATGCTTCAGAGCAACCTTCTTCATGACCTCCATGGTAAGGGAATTCTGGTCTGTTGATACGTTCGAGGTGCTGAATATAGGTGCAAGCTCATGCTGAGCCGGAGCCACCTCGTTGTGCTTTGTATGTGCGTATATACCCAGTTTCCAGAGAGTCTCGTCAAGGTCCGCCATATATGCCGCAATTCTTGGCTTCAGATTTGCGTAGTACTGGTCGTCAAGCTCCTGACCCTTAGGCGGTGCTGCGCCGAAAAGAGTTCTGCCTGACATGATAAGGTCCTCACGCTGGTCGTACATTTTCTTGTCGATAAGGAAGTACTCCTGCTCAGGGCCTACTGTTGACGTTACCTTTGTAGTGGTTGTGTTGCCGAAAAGCTTCAGTACACGTATAGCCTGTTCGCTGAGAACGTCCATTGAACGGAGCAGCGGAGTTTTCTTGTCAAGTGTTTCACCTGTATATGAAACGAAAGCCGTAGGGATATAGAGAGTACCTTCCTTCACGAATATAGGTGAAGTGGGATCCCAGACAGTGTAGCCTCTTGCGGAGCAGGTCTGACGAAGGCCGCCTGATGGGAATGATGATGCGTCAGGCTCGCCCTTGACAAGAGCCTTACCGGAGAAGTACATGATGATCATACCGTTGTCGGTAGGATTTATAAACGAGTCGTGCTTCTCGGCTGTAGAACCTGTCATAGGCTGGAACCAGTGGGTATAGTGGGTAGCTCCACGCTCGATAGCCCAGTCCTTGATTGCATTTGCAACTACGTCAGCATAGGCAGGGTCGAGGGCTACACCCATTTTCTTTGTATTGGTAAGCGCTCTGTAGATCTGCTTGGGCAGTCTTGTGCGCATGACCTCATCGTTGAAAACATCACACGCAAAGTATGTGGAAACATCTGCTCTTGACATAAAAACCTCCATATATGCGCCGGTTGGTGCCGGCTGAATGAATAACATCTGTGTATATCTGCGGACAAGAACGTCCGGTGTTTGTTATTCTTTTAACAAGGTTCAACCTTGCGCTTTATATCTTACCTTAGAAATCCATTTTTGTCAAGTGACTTTACATTTTTAACGGAAATCGCTTATTTTTGAAATTTAAGCTGTAGTTTGCAGACTAAAAGAAAGGTTTTCACGAGCGAATCCTTTGCATCATAAGAAATGTGCCTGAGCGATGCATAGGAACACGGCAATTTCATCAGTAAAAAAATTGTGAACTGTGTCTTCCGCAAAAAGCAAAAGTATGGTAAAATAGAGGAAGGAAAGCAACCAAGAGGGAGAAATGCATATGAAAAAACTGAAATTAGAAGAAATACTGGAAGGAAT
>JAZNOB010000025.1:0-15685 GCA_045580565.1 Ruminococcus sp. | reverse complement strand
GTATACGCACCTTTGAAGTTTACATCAGCCTTTTCGATGTGAGTTACAAAAGTATTTTCATTCAGCCTTTCGCCAATAGAAAATCCGGCAAGCCTGCCGTCAACACGAAGCACGCCGCCTTTCAGTTCAAGCTCGCTGAAGTGGCTGAAATAGGTGTGTATGGCAAACTGCTCTGCAACGCTTGATCTGTCCGTATAGCCATGCTTTTCGTTATAGAAATTGGCACTCATGGCAATACATTCGTCAAAGTCCGCTTCAGTCATTTCGGAAAAGGTGTAATCCTCATAGCTTTTCCTGAACTGTGCAAGGTGATTGCGTTTCTTGTGATATTTTTTGCCGGACATCTCAATAATTTCCCTTGTTTCATAGATATAGTCAAAACCGTCAGGATAAGGCTCTGCATCAAAGCTTTCGCCTAATATTTCACGCAGCAGTGTAAGCTTATCCTCGGTCACGCCTATTACGGCAAGAGGATGCTTCCCTGAAACAGCCATCTCTGCCATTTCACGGAAAGCACGTTTTATATCTCCGCTTCCTGCCGGATAGTAGAACACCGGCACGCCGTCCTCAGTATCGAAGGATGCGCATATATAGAGATTCTCAAAGCGTGCACATCTTGTGTCAGCTGCACGCCGCCATGCCAGATTGTTTGCGAAGGAATATTCACAGCCCATAAATTCCGACTGGCTAAGTGCAGCCTGCACCCAGTCTCTGTCGGAAAGCTGCAAAACCCTGAAATCCAGCATTACTTATTCACCTCTTCATAAAGCTTCATCAGCTCACTGTGTATTGATTCGATGGAGCGAATACTGCCACCCTCTGAGCAGTCGATAATATGCCAGCCAAGCTTTTCGGCTGCATATTCAGCGGACCTCCGACAATCATTCAGATACGCAAGGTCTGATTCGTGGATGTCCTTTTTCTCCTCGTCGCCATCATATCGTTCAGACAGAAGCTTCTGGGAAATCTCCAGAGGAAGCGACAGGAATACCACACAGTCCGGTCTTGGCAGACCCAGCTTATTATATTCATAGTCCTCAAGCCACTCTAAATATTCATCCCATTTGCTCTCAGGCAGCTTGCTCATCTGATGGATGGCATTTGATGTGGTATATCTGCTTGCAAGGATAAGCTTTCCCTCGCTGTACGCCTTTTCCCAGTAGAGCTTGTAGCTTGCGTACCGGTCAACAGCATAGAAGCTGGACGCAGCATAGGCGTTTACGCCGTCCGGCGAATCTGCAAAATCACCGCCCAGATACATCTTAACAAGCGCAGCAGAGGGCTTGTCGTATTCAGGGAAACTTACAGCCTGCATGGAGACATTCATTTCAGTGAGCTTATCACGTAACAGCTCAAACTGAGTAGTTTTGCCGCAGCCGTCAAGTCCGTCAAGAACGAATATCCTGCCCTTAGCCATTACGCATCACCTCAAATTTCTCACGTACTTCCTTAGCCTTGCCGCAGGTCATCTTGCCCTCGGTGCATGGACCGCAGCAGCATGACGGGCCGGCTGTACGGAACAGCGCAGGAGCCGCCTCACAGCAGAGTCTGAGCATTTCGATCGCAACAGCACGTATCTCCCACTGGGCACGGTTACAGCATCTCAGGCGGAAGAAGTTCCGGAGACTTCTCACATTCATGGTAACTACCATCTTTGTTTCGCTTGCATTTGGCAGAACGAAACGTGCGTCCTCAATAGCCATTTTCTCAGCCTTTGAGCGAGCTGCCTTTTCGTCCATGCCCTGTGCCATAAGCTCAGGAATATACTTTGCCTGAAGTCTGTCTGCAAGAGCATGATATGACTTTATGGCGTCATCCATACATTTCTGATATAAAGCCGCAGCCTCCTCATCCTCAGCAATTGCAGGAGGAGTTACGAACTGGAAGTTGTTCATCTTAACGTATCTCTGGCTCTGGACAGAGAATGAAGCTATACGGTGTCTTGTGATCTGTGCCAGAAGAGAACGGGACACGCCCTCTATTCCGAAAGTAAAGGTTACGTGTTCAACAGGACTTTCATGACCGAAGCCTGCCAGCATATCCACAAACTGCTCAGCCTTTTCATCGGACATATTTTCCATCAGTGTGTCAACGCCTGAATCCGAGTAGCACAGCTTTGCGGCAGCGGCAACGGTCTTTTCAGGCAGCGGTGTATGAGTGATAAGTGTTACGTTCACGTGGATTCCTCCGTTCAGAATAGTCTCCCTTTATTGTACCATTTCAGAACCTTCCTGTCAAGGGAAAGGGGAATATTACTACAAAAGGCTGCTGTTTCTGTAACAGCAGCCTCCAGTCTGTCGAAAAACCTATTTAGCCTCCCTTGTGAAAGGGAGGGGGCCCACGGCGAAGCCGTGGTGGAGGGATTGCAAGCGCAGAAAAACTGCGATTTAGCGTGTATTTCCAATCCCTCAGCCACGCCTACGGCGTACCAGCTCCCTTTCTCAAAGGGAGCCTTATGCGGAAATTCGACTTTTTCTACAAGCTGAAGGCTGCTGTTTCTGTAACAGCAGCCTCATACATTTTATATCGAACAGGAATACAGCGTTGCACCGAAAATTCCGTCCAGCTTAATTTTAAGAGCGCTTGCATCTCCGCCGGCAGCGCCATACATCTTGCAGTATTTCTCAGCGTTTTCCTTGTCACCGAGATGAGCATATGCAATAGACGCTGCACTCATTGCCTGATAGAGCTTATTGTTGAGGCTAAGTGCCTTCAGTGCATATTCAAGGGCACGCTCGTGCTCACCGTTATTCAGACAGCAAGCTGCCATATTATTCCATGCGTAAGGGTTTTCAGTGTTGTTTCTGATAGCCTGTTCGTATGCGGCATAAGCCTTGTCGCTTCTTCCTACAGCAGAGTAGGCGTAGCCCAGATTTGACCATGCGTTTGAATTGGAGGATTCATGTACCAGCAAAGCCTCATAGCATTCGATGGCACTGTTAAATTCGCCCTTCATATCGTGACAAAGTCCCATGAACGTATATACAGCACTTGTATCCTGATAGCCTGTGCACATATCAAGGAGAGGTCTGAGGGTACTTATAGCCTGATCGGGCTGATCACGGTTAAAAAGAGTAATGCCCCACATCAGCTTACGATAGCTCTTCTTGTCGTCCCTGAACGCCTCACGGATGATATCCTTGTACTTATCCTCATAGATCTTGTAGTCGAAAACGCTTCTCTTTCTGTAAACGCCGATCATTGACAGCAGAAATGTTGCAAGCACGATAGCCGCCCTGACGATGATCCTTGTGTTTTTCTCACCCATAAGCTGCCAGATTATCACAGCGATACTGGAGAGTATCATAAGTACATTAAGGGCAAAGATGATTTTCATTTTCATTGCAGTCAGACCTTTCTGATAAATTATTCCGTTTGATATTATAGCACTTTTGATTCCGAATGTCAAACAGGCTGCCGTAAAAACGACAGCCTCAGTCTGTCGAAAAAGTCGAATTTTCCAAATAAGGCTCCCTTGTTAAAGGGAGCTGGCACGCCGAAGGCGTGACTGAGGGATTGTAAAAAGTGCGTAAACTCGAAGTTTTTCTGGACTTGCAATCCCTCCACCACAGCTTCGCTGCGGTCCCTCTCCCTTTAACAAGGGAGGCTAAATAGGTTTTTCTACAAGCTACAGGCTGCCGTAAAAACGACAGCCTGTACTTTTCTTATTTCAGCATACTTTCCAGCTGAGCCTTGGTTCTGTAGCCGATCGCTGTATCTGAAACCTCGCCATCCTTGAATATCATGATAGTAGGGATGCTTGCGATGCCGTACTTTACTGCGAGAGCCGGCTCATCGTCAACATTCACCTTGCCGACCTTTACGCTGCCTGCATATTCCTCGGCAAGCTCCTCCACGATAGGTGCGATCATCTTGCAGGGCCCGCACCATGTAGCCCAGAAGTCAACCAGTACCGGAATGTCAGACTTCAGAACCTCTTCCTCAAAATTTGCAGCAGTAAGTTTGATTTCGCTCATATTTTTTTACCTCCGTTCAATATGTTACTTTGATTTGTAATAGAGCATACAGTGGCAGAAGCCCTCGAAATCCGGGTCCTTTATCTGCTCACGGAACTCCTTGCACATACATTTGTTATCCTCGTCCGTACCGAACCGGCATGGACAATATCCGCCCTTTGCTTTAAGTCCTTCCTTTACGGTACGGACGATCTCCTCGTCGGGATTGAGAGTTATCTTCATAGCTTCTGCTCCTTTCTGCAATACCGCCATTTAGTAACATTATTATATCATACCTGACATAAAATATCAAGTCCCCGCCGCAATTTCCCGCTTTGGCGGAATTTGCGGAGTGTATTTATTGACACATCAGACAGCCGCTGCGGAATAAACCGCAGCGGCTGTTTTTCATGAAATGTGCATCACAGCACCCTCAGATAGATCTCCCTTATCTCGCTCATAAGCGGATAGCGTGGATTTGCTCCGGTGCACTGGTCGTCGAATGCCTGCTTTGTCATTGCGTCAAGAGTTTCCATAAAGTCCTTTTCCTTGATTCCGTACATTCTCACATTCTCACGTATTCCTATTTTCTTTCTAAGCTCGTCTATCTTATTAAGCAAGCCTTCAAACAGCTCCTCCTCAGTGCTGCCATCTATGCCGATATACCTTGCACATTCACAGTAACGCTCCATAGCATGGGGATATGCGTACTGTGAGAAGGTCGCCATTTTCTTAGGTGCAGGTGATACATTGAAGCGCATTACCTCGGTTATAAGCAGGGCATTTGCAACGCCGTGAGGCAGATGATGGAACGCACCAAGCTTATGCGCCATGGAATGGCATATTCCAAGAAAGGCATTTGCAAAGGCTATGCCTGCCATAGTGGCAGCATTCGCCATTTTTTCACGTGCAAGGTAATCGTCGCCGTCGTCATAGCATCTCGGCAGATATTCAAAAATGTTCTTTATCGCCTGAAGTGCCAAGCCGTCCGTATAATCGCTTGCCATTACTGAAGCGTATGCCTCAAGGGCATGGGTAAGAGCGTCAATACCTGAAGCCGCTGTAAGACCCTTGGGCTGGCTGAGCATAAGGTCTGTGTCAACTATCGCCGTATCTGGCATAAGCGAATAGTCTGCAAGAGGATACTTGATGCCTGTTTCCTCGTCGGTGATAACTGCAAATGGAGTTACCTCCGAGCCTGTGCCGGAGGATGTTGGAACTGCAATGAACCTTGCCTTTGTTCCCATTTCAGGGAAATTATATATACGCTTGCGTATATCTGAAAAGCGCATTGCCATATCCATAAAGTCGGCATCCGGATGTTCATACATCACCCACATGATCTTAGCAGCGTCCATCGCACTGCCGCCGCCGAATGCTATTATAACATCCGGTTCGAAATTCTGAAGCGCCTTTGCGCCCTGTCTCGCACTGTAAAGGGTCGGGTCAGGTTCTACATCAGAATACACCTGATAGGCTATATCCATTTCACCAAGGCGGTCTGTAATACACTTCACTGCGCCGGACTTAAAGAGGAAAGAGTCTGTTACTATCATGACACGCTTTGCATCATATTCAGATTTCAGCTCACGAAGCGCCACAGGCAGGCAGCCGCCCTTGAAATAGAGCTTATGGGGCATTCTTATCCACAGCATATTTTCCCTTCTTTCCGCAACTGTCTTGATATTCAGAAGATGCTTTACGCCTACATTTTCCGATACGGAATTTCCGCCCCATGTTCCGCAGCCAAGCGTAAGTGACGGTGCAAGATTAAAGTTATAGAGGTCGCCTACACCTCCATGAGAGGACGGTGTATTCACAACTAACCGGCAGGCTTTCATCCTTGCCGCAAACTGTGCAAATCTCTCCTGCTGTTTTTTCGTATCAATGAAAATTGACGCTGTGTGACCATAGCCGCCGTCCTCGATGAGACGTTCAGCCTTACAGAGTGCATCCTCGAAATCCGTTGTCTTATAGAGGGCAAGAACAGGGGACAGCTTCTCGTGGGCAAAAGGCTCCGCTGGAGTTGCATCTTTTACCTTACCGATAAGCACCTTTGTGTCATGAGGAATGCTCAGTCCCGCAAGCTCTGCAATTTTAACCGCACTCTGACCTACAATTGCACCGTTCAATACACCGTCCTTGAGAAGAATTTTACGAACAGCGGCTGTCTCCTCATCAGACAGAATCCGGCAGCCACGGAGTGTAAACTCTCCGCAGACCTGTGAGAAGATCTTCTCAGGAACAAGAACTGCCTGTTCAGAGGCACATATAAGACCGTTGTCGAAGGTCTTTGAGTGGACGATAGAGCTTACCGCAAGCCTGATATCTGCCGATTCATCCATGATAACAGGAACATTTCCTGCGCCTACGCCAAGGGCAGGCTTTCCGCTGGAATAGGCTGAACGCACCATGCCGGGACCGCCTGTTGCAAGAATAAGGTCAGCCTGCTTCATAAGCTCATTCGTAAGCTCCAGAGACGGCTCCTCGATCCAGTCGATTATTCCCTCCGGTGCACCTGCCGCTTCTGCCGCTTCACGCATTATCCTTGCCGCTTCAATAGTACATCCCTTTGCTCTTGGATGCGGTGAAAGGATTATTGCATTCCTCGTTTTCAGACAAAGCAGAATCTTGAAAATCGCCGTAGATGTGGGATTTGTAGTAGGGATGACCGCAGCAACTGCACCTACAGGCTCGGCTATCTGCATTGTGCCGTAGGACTTGTCACGGGAAATAACTCCGCAGGTTTTCGTGTCCTTGTAGGCATTGTAGATATACTCCGCCGCAAAGTGGTTCTTAATGACCTTATCCTCCACAACACCCATGCCTGTTTCTTCGGCTGCCATTTCCGCAAGGCTTATCCTCATCTTATTAGCCGCAACAGCTGCTGCCTTGAATATCTCATCCACGGCACTCTGGGAATATGACCCAAACCTTTTCTGTGCAGCTCTTAGCCTTTCAAGCTGGGACTTTATCTGTTCTCTCGCTTCCATATATTTTCTCCTCTCCGTATTATGACAAAATTCTCCTGCCGCCTCTGCTATAATGAAAGACAGGCGGTGATTCATATGCGTACAATCTACATAGACGTACTGCTTATTCTGAACCTTTACGTAAACTGGCTGCTGCTCCGTGGTACTGCAAGGCTCACCCACACACGCCTTACGGGGATAAGGTGTATAGTCGCCGCAGCCGCAGGAAGTCTCACATCGCTGACTATAATGCTGCCTGCCCTGCATCCTTTGCTGACGCTGCTAATTAAGCTTCTGACAGCTATGGTACCCGTGGGTACAGCATTCGGCTTACATCATCAGAGTATATTCTGGCGCTGTCTCGGAGTTTTTATTACTCTGAGCACTGTATTCGCCGGAGTCTGTCTTGGACTGTGTACTCTGTCCGGTACGGATCTCCTCATATGGAGCGGCAGCAGTATATACCTACATTTTTCTCTGACTGCGCTTATTTTATGCACAGCCCTTGCCTATCTTTTACTGAGAATTTTTTCGTACGTAAGGGCGAGGTTTTTCCGCAGCAATGAAAGCTACTGTGTTTACGTGCGTGTGGGCGCACATATTGCCGCCGCTGAGGGAATCGCCGATACCGGAAACGGACTGTGCGACTGCATAACGGGTCTGCCTGTAATAATAATAGGCAAGCAGGCTCTTTCAGCCATTCCTCAGACGGCTGAGCCTCACAAGCTGAAAGGCTTCCGGCTGCTTCCATATGCCACCGTTGCAGGCAGCGGTCTGCTGCCGGTATTCCGTCCGGACGAGGTAATTATCAGAAGCAAAAGCACGGGACGAAAACGCCGTGCTGACGTACTTATCGGAATTTCAGAGGATACAGGAGCCGCCATATTCAACCCCAGTCTGCTTCATGTATTTTGAAAGGAGAAGCTATGAGCACATTTATCACTCTAAAAGGTATGTTTGAAAAACTGCTGAAAAAGCTGCTGCCTGCCGGCAGTGTACACTACATTCACGGTACGGATACCCTGCCGCCGCCGCTTTCACGTGCTGAGGAAGCTGAAGTTTTCGCACGTCTTTCTGCCGGCGATCCGGACGCACGCAACACTCTCATAGTACACAATCTCCGGCTGGTGGTGTACATATCAAAGAAATTTGAATCAACAGGAATCGGCATGGAGGATCTGGTTTCGATAGGCAGCATCGGTCTTATTAAAGCTGTCAATACATTCTGTCCGGAGAAGAAGATCAAGCTTGCCACATACGCCTCAAGGTGCATTGAGAATGAGATACTTATGTTTCTCCGGAAAGCGTCCCAGCTGAAGAACGAGGTCTCCATTGACGAGCCGCTGAACATCGACTGGGATGGAAACGAGCTGCTTCTGTCGGATATTCTGGGCACGGATGAGGATGTGGTCAGCAGGAGAGTTGAGTCGGAGGCTGAACGCTCCATGCTAAGGCAGGCTGTATCGGGACTGGAAAAGCGTGAGCGTGAGATAATGGAGCTGCGGTTCGGGTTCCTCGATGGTCAGGAGCATACACAGAAGGAGGTTGCCGAGGTCATCGGGATCTCACAATCCTACATATCACGCCTTGAAAAGAAGATCATACGCAAGCTCCGGACAAAGCTGGAGGCGTACTGACGCAAAAAAAGCTGCCGCAGATTTGCTCTGCGGCAGCTTTAGTTATATCAGATTTTAGTCGGATCAGGACGGAAGAACTGCGCCGGGACCCAGCATATCAACCTTTTCAACCATGTACATGAGGAGCAGCAGTCCGTCATTGGAGTTTACTACTTCGTCATATACTACGTTTGCATTTTCCATCTGCTGAAGATTGAACTTCATGATCTTTGCGTTGTACTTGTTCAGGTATACGCAGTCGATCAGGGAAACATCACCGTCAAGGTTTGTATCACCATAAAGTGCATTCTTTGTAGGATCAAATGTTGTAGTAGTTGTTGTTGTGGTGGTAGTTGTTGTTGTTGTTGTAGTGGTAGTTGTAGTCACTGCGGATACAGTAACAGTAACCTCTGCTACCTGACCCTGAGGAGATGTTACAACGATAACAGTTTCACCTGCGCCTACAGCTTCAACATTACCGTTTTCATCAACTGTTGCTACCTTGCTGTTCTTGGACTCGAATGTACAGCCCTCAACACTGGGATTCAGAGTATCTGTGTCGCCGACTTCCATGATGAGCTTTGCAGGCTTTACGTACAGATCAATTTCGAACATATCCTTCTTTGCGCTGTTCTGATGGTCATCAGCTGTGTAGTAGAGAGTAACATCCTTGAGAGTTACGCTTGACTGCTCTGTGCCCTTCCATCCAGCATAGTAGAGAGCAAGCTGGAAGTTATCTGTAGGCTGTTCAGTGCTGATGTAGTTGCTGATAGCACGGTTGTCTTCTTCGGGAGCCTTGCCGTTTTCATCAACAACAAGGTGACCAGCTACCGCGCCGGGAACTACCCACATGAATGTATAGTCCTTAGTTGTTTCGTTTGCATTGATAAGAGAGATGCTGTTGCCGCTTGGCTGGAGGCTGTTGCCTGTAGGTTCAGCAGGACAGCTGTCATTCTGGAACCAGTAATCGGATGTTTTACCGGGGCACTTATCCAGAACAGAAGTACCGATACCGAAGTCGATATCAGAAAGACCCTTAGAGGAGTTTACTGTAAAGAGGATCGCATATACGTCAGCAGTGATCTCATAATCCATATCGAAATCAGAGAACAGGAATTCTGTTGCATTCTTTGTGATGGATGTATTATAGGTCTTTGTAGCCTGAGCCTTATAGGGGAATGTTGTCTTCTGAGTATATGTCAGAGCTGCGGATGTCATTTCCAGAGACTCCAGAGGTGTATAACCGTCGCCTTCAACTTCGCCGTACCACAGCTGGAAGGAAATGGAGTCGGAGTCGCCTGATGTTGTATAGGGAACAACGTCAGCCGGAACGTCCCATGTAAGCTCTACATAGTTGCCGAATTCATCGCTCTTAATGTCGTTACCATTCTGAACCTCAACGCCGAATTCAATATTCTCACCAGTTGCAGCATTATGAGCGTCAATAGCCTCCTGAACTTTAGCGAGAGCGTCAGCACCAGTATCATTGTACCAGTAACCGGAGTTTGTGTCAGCCTTCAGACCAGCCTGATTCTTTGTCCACTCGGTATCTGCAGGGGAATGTCCGACAACATTTACACCGCCGCCGAACTGTACACGCTTTACATTAGTGCCTTTAGGAGCTTCGAGTACAACCTTCAGAGACTCGATATAAATTTCAGAAGCCTCGGACTTGCCGACATTTACGCCGAAATCCTTATATCTGAACTTATGACCATTCAGAGGCAGACCAGCCAGACGAATATTTGATTCAGCTGCCTTTGCGTGCTTGACCTTGTCGTAAGTTACAGAAGCTGCTTCAATAATATTGCCTGTAGCAATATCAACAAGATAGCCGTCTTCACTATAGTCCTTGCCTTCAGGGCTGGGAGTCAGAATAATATCTGCACCGCCGTATTCTTCAGAATAGAAGCTTGCAAGGTCAGAGATCTTCTTTGTAAGTGTGGATGTGATAGTAGCAGTACCATCCTTGTTATCTACAAATGTGTAGTTACCGCTTGCATTATTGCCAGTTGTATAGCCGATACCGCCTGTGTTGATCACACCCGGATTGATAGGTGTGCCTACACTTGTATCCGTAGTACCGTTTACAGTGATGGATTCCAGTGTGATCGGGATCTCACCGCTGTTGATACCCTGTGTATAGCAGTTCTCGAACTGGTAAGCCTTTTCACCGTATGTATCATCATAGCCGATGTCAAGATTGCTTACATCTACTACGATAGAGAATTCCTCAGCATAAGGTGTACATGTGTAGGAATGATCCTTATTGTCGGTAGTACCTTCAGGAGCCATTGACTTATCAGGCTCGATGTTAGCCCACCACGGCTCATCCTCAAGAGCAATACCAAGGTAGAAGATAAACTGAGCAACCGGCTCAGACGCCTTCATGTTGAACTGAAGGGATTTAATACCGCTTGTTGCCAGTGTATCCACATCATTACGGATAGAGGTCTCATCCTGATTGGTTACTTTGTCACCGTTTTTGATCGGAATTGCCAGTTCTTTTCCGATATTAACGGTTGCTCCTGCTGCATCCGCAGTCAGGACAGCTGTCTGCATCACGCTTGATGCAACAGGGGTCATGGTGGTAAGCATAGCTGCACCGACGAGCAGTGCGCCAAGTCGCTTGCCGAATCTTCTCATAGAAATCATCTTCCTTCCCATTCACTAAATTATTTTACGTTTGAAAAATGGTTCGTTCATTTTTACTGATAGAGTTATTATACCATATAGATATTGATTTTCTATAAACATAACTTTAACAAATTCCTCGCCGTAAATTTTTTGTGTAGATTTTTGGGGTGTGATTTTTGTGCACTATGACTAAATTAACTCGCCTTGTTCATAAAAAATGACCTGCGGTAGTTTTTTGCCATCAATTTCCTTACCAATCGGAAACTAAAAGTCAAGAGTTTGTTCGCTAAAAATAGTTGCCCCAGAGTCCTGAAACACTGCGGCAGCTATGCTTGTTATTCAGTTTCCTCAGCTTCCTCAGCAGACTTTGATTCAGCCTTTGTAGCTGTTACGATAACCTTATAATCACCAGCCGCCCATACATCGTCATACTGGTCAACCGAAATCGTGGGCACGCAGGAGAAGGATGTGGATTCATCGTCGCTCTGCTGCATACTCAGAAGATCTACGGTTACAGATATCAGCCTCGGGTCAAGCTCCTCGATAGACTCCGTTCTGCCTACTATAGTTACGATCAGCTGTCCGGTTATTGCCGTATACATATGTGATGAAGGAGCGTTTATGATATTGATTTCGCTCACTACAAAATCCTTCTGGCTCAGACCCTTTGAGTCAAGCGCAAGGTTTACTGTATTGATGCTGGAAAGATTGTCATAGCCTTCAGGAACCTCAAGGGTATAGTTCTTTGAGAAATCAAGTGTGATATCGCTCAGCGGAATAGTATCAAGAGTAAACTCCTCAGTATTCGAAAGAGACTGGTCAGGTGCAGCCAGCGTTACCTTCTCAGCAGAAAGCGTAAGCCTGTCTCTCAGGAACTTTTCATCAAAGGTGCTTGGTACGCCTCTGAGCTGATAGATAATATCCATTTCCTTTGTATACTGTACAGGGATATCAACGGTATACTGAGTAAGCTCATACTGGAGACTGCTTTCGTTATTTACCAGTATCTCATTTCCGTTTGAATCACAGAACACAAGGTGGTCGGATACGAGCTTTGTTGTTGCACCGATCTGAGTCATATCGTCTATCTTTACAGACGCATTCTTTATCTGACCTACAAGCTGAGCCGGTCCGGTCACATCAACAGTTGCAGGAGTTACAACAACTGCCTCATCATTTATAATGCTGCCTGATGTGCTTTCAACATTTTTCAGATCCGGCAGAACATCAAGAGTAACTGTCTTTATCTTATCGACCTTGACATTCACGGAGCTTGGCGTGATGGATTTCACTGTAAACTCTGTACCGTCAAGGCTTTTCACCTTGATCTCCAGATTTTTTGTACCGGCAGTGGTAATATTCGGTATTACCGCATAAGCCATAAGATTTTCCGATGTAAGAGTACCGACCTGAGAACGGTTGCCCTCGATCCTGACGCTTACCTCCTCAACATCGCATGATATCATGCTGTAGCCGTCAGCAGCCGCAGCAGTTCCGGTAAGATCTACTGTCAGCGGAACATTATTCAGTGTTACCGGAGTTGTGGGATAAATCGTAATTGATATCACGAACCACAGGATAACTGCGATGACTACTGAAAAGATCATCGTAGCCATGCGGTTATTGAACATCCGCACAATAGGGTGGAAGCTCTTTAAAGTTTCCAAGCTGAATTTCTTCTTCGGCTCGCTCATTGCTTATCCCTACCCTTCCGTTTTGTGATAGATGAGATATTCTTGGCAGCCTTCTTGAATACCGAGCTGTCATCCGGTTCGATAAGACGGTTCTGAAGCAGCTCTCTCAGTCTTTCTCTTGTAAAGCCGCTGGTGAGAGTGCCGTTTTCCGCAACAGAAATAGAGCCTGTCTCCTCGGAAACGACGATTACGATAGCGTCGGAATTCTCACTCATGCCGATAGCTGCACGATGACGTGAGCCCAGCTTCTTGTTTACCAGTTCCTCCTTCTGAGGCTTTGGCAGGAAGCAGGCAGCTGCCATTATCATACCGTCACGCATAATAACAGCGCCGTCATGGAGAGGCGTCTTGGGATAGAAGATATTGCCGAAAAGCTCCTTGCTTGGCTCAGCGTTCAGAACAGTACCATTGTCTATCTGCTCACCAAGCTTAGTCTGGCGTTCAACTACGATAAGTGCGCCGGTATAGGTCGCAGAAAGCTCAACGCAGGAATCGCATATCGCCTCAATGGCATTGTTCCACATTGCGGCGCTTTCCGTAGTTGAACGGTTCAGTCCCAGATTCAGTCCCAGCTGACTGTGACCCACCTTTTCCATAGCACGTCTGATCTCCGGCTGAAACATTATTACCAGTGCAAGCAGTCCGATATCAAACGCCTCAGAGATCAGGTATGTAATAGCCTTCATATCCAGCCATGAAGCGATAAGAAATGCCGCCAGACACACCACAAGTCCCTTCATAAGCTGCCCTGCACGGGTCTCTCTTACCATTTTAATAAGAGCATATACAAGATAGGATAACAGCAGAATATCAAGGATATCCACCCATTCTGCTGTTTTGATAACGCTGAATATACTGTCAAAGAAATCGCTTACCGACATTCTGCTCACCTCATTTCCGCATCCATATGTATGAGGGCACAAAAGCCCTCATACTGCAATTTATTATTCTGTACTTATTGTATCACATTCCTGTGAAACAATTCAATACCTTTTACTCACTTTTTAGATTGCGGACATATTTTTTCAGGTGCCTTACAAACGCATTCACCTCATTTTCACTATTGAATACAGAGGGTGCAAACCGGACAGCCCCTTCAGGTGTGCCGTTATATTCATGTGCGAGAGGAGCACAGTGAAGCCCTGCTCTCAGGCAGAAGCCGTAACGGCTGAAGTGCATGGCTGCATCCTCCGGCGGCACGCCTTTGATATTGAATGCAACTATGGGCACATAGGAAGCTTTTCTGTCCCGATAGACCGTCACCTCAGGAATCCTTTCAAGCTCCTTCAGGAAAATACGGCAGAGCCGCTGCTCATGGGCGTGGATATTTTTCATGCCATAACGGTTGATAAACCCGATCCCTGCGCCTATTGAAGCTGCGCCGATAATGTTCTGAGTGCCGCTTTCAAGTCTGTCAGGCAGGAAGTCAGGCTGATCCGGGCTTCTGGAGGAGCTGCCCGTTCCGCCGTATAGAAGGGGCTTTATGGGAAATGTGCAGTCTGTAAGGAGAAGACCAGTGCCTGTAGTACCGTAAAGTCCCTTATGACCGGCAGTGCACAGGATAGAGATATTGTCCTTTTCAAGAGACACCGGCAGCACTCCGCAGACCTGTGCGCCGTCTGCTATAAGGCATATACCTTTTTCCTTACAGAGTGCGCCGATACGTCTTATGGGAGTGATCTGACCGGTGACGTTGCTTGCCATGGTGAATATGACGGCTTTTGTTTCCGGACGTATAGCACGCCTGATATTTATAAGCGTTTCATCATCATCGGATGACACCTCTGCTATTGTGCAGGTTATCAGCCTTTCCTTCATGAGGGCGGCAACGGGACGATAGACTGAGTTATGCTCAAGACTGCTTATTATAACATGGTCGCCCTTACCGAGGATGCCCTTTATGGCTGTATTGAGAGCATGGGTGCAGTTCAGGCAGAGGATAGTATTTTCCGGCTTTGCGTCAAAAAGCTCTGCTGCCGCAGTGCGCACATCAAAGACCATACGGGACGTACGCTCTGCAAGCTCATGACCGCCTCTTCCGGCATTGCCTCCGTACTGCACCATTGCCTGTGACGCAGCCTCACGTACAGACCGTGGCTTCGGGTAGGTGGTAGCGGCATTGTCAAAATTTACCATCACCAGTCCCTCCTGTGCCTGCGGAGAATTTTCCCGTAGATCCCATGAGATTCCAGTATATCTGAAAGGCTCTCACAGCCTGCTGCTGTGCTCAGGATATAGCCGCAGCCATCCTCGCCGGTATGACGTCTGACGCTGCTTTTCCATCCGTGATTTGCAAGCACCATCTGAGCCTTCATTGTTAAGGTGTAGGATTCTATAAACACTTCACATCTATTCACTCTGATACCTCCTTTTTTGTGGGATACTATATTATATTTCGTTTGTTGAGGAGGTGTGAATCAGAGCAGATATGTAAAAAAGCCGCTGCGTCTATAGCGTGCAGCGGCTTCTTCATGTTTATCGGTTGTTCTGATCGTACTTATTCTGGTTTCTGTTCTGATCGTTTCTGTTCTGGTTGTTGTTATTGCTGTTCTTGTTCTGGTTCTTATTCTGGTTGTTGTTCTGGTTATTATTGTTCTGGTTACGGTTTTCCTGATTGCTCATGGTTATTCCGCCTTTCGTTTATTTTGCAGGCTGAGCCTTGCAGAACTTATTATGTCACAGGCTCGTCAGAATATACATGAAACAATACTGCACAAAATTATACCGCACAAAAGAGGCAGCAGCATCGCAAGCAGCGTCCAGCGGATACTGCCGGTTTCCTTTTTTATAGTAAGACAGGCTGTAGCACA
>JAZNOB010000024.1:0-13700 GCA_045580565.1 Ruminococcus sp. | reverse complement strand
CCAGATGAGATTATGGATTCCGGATACGTTTGTCAGCTGGTGATAAAGCAGACGGTAAAGCTCTGCGCAGTATTCCGGGCCCTCTGCGCCCCACCAGAACCATGCACCCTCAGCCTCGTGGAGAGGTCTGAACAGAACCGGAACGCCTGCGTCCTGAATTTTTGCAAGCTCAGCTGCAAGGACTTCGATATCCTTCAGAATTACTTCATGCTCCCATGTGCCCTCGGTAAGTCCTCTTGAAATACTGAAGGTAGTATAGTTTTCGCTTGCTGATTCAACGTAGAAGTACGCCTCAGTGCCGCCCTCCTCAGATGGAACGCTCCAGTGCCAGCTGAGAGTTACAATGCCCTTATACTTCTGTGACCATTCGATAGCACGTCCGGTTGCATCATCACGGTAATCAGTGGATGAGTTGTAGGTAAGCATATCAATGCCTCTGATAGCCGGCTGCTTGCCGGTATGCTCCATGATATACTCAAACTCAGCTTCGTTGTCCTTTATGTAGGTGCTGGGATCGTTTGCGTAGTTGTAATTATGGCTGCCGCAGTTTTCCTGCTGACCTGAAATAATATGCTCGCCGTAGCAGTCAAGAAGGTAACTATAGAGCCTTTTAGCTTCATCGGTAGCATCCGGATCAGAAAGAGTTCTCTCTGGAGCAAGGTCAGAAATGCTTGCATCAGCCGGAGCGATAGTCAGATAGTCAAGCATGGTATAGCCCCAGTAGCTTGCGATCTCGATAGTATTTGAGCCTGCATTCAGCGGAATGTAACCGGCTGTTATCTCAGCCCATCCCTCGTAATACGGGAACGTAACCTCGCCCTGATTCTGACCGTTTACATTGAGATACTGAACCTTTTTATTCGGGTCGGACGCCTCGCAGTAGCCTATCTTCAGCTCGTAAAGACCTGCTTCAGGTGCGTCAACGGTAACGGTAACAGAAGTATTCTTCTGCTCGATGTACACAAATCCGCTGCCGGAAAAGCCCGAAATATCGACAGGTTCTCCGCTTGCACCCTCGTCAAGAGAGGTATAATCGCAGACCTTGCAGCCATTGAGAGAGCCGTCCTCAAACTCATATTTCTGCACATCAGCTGAGGCGGTTACGCCAGCAGCTGATACTGTGCCGAAAGCCATAGCAGCGCATACTGCTGCGGCAATCAAACGGTTAAAGCTCATAAACAAGCCTCCCTTATGAAATCGTTACAGGAAGAACCTTTACAACAAGTACAAGGAACTGAAGAAGTGCAACAGCGTCAGAGTTGTTGGAAACGCCGTCAGCGCAGCAGTCAGCATTTGCAAGAGCTGCGTCGTTTAGCTGAATAACCTTTGCGAGATACTTATTGATGTATACAAGGTCAGTCATTGAAACGATTCCGTCAAGATTTACGTCGCCGTATTCTGCATCCGGAGTAGTAACATCCTGATTCGGAGTATTTGTCTCTTTGGGTTCTGTGGTTACATTACCTATAGGAACAGTAGTAGTCACAGTTGTAGTTGAAGCTGTTGTTAAAGTAGTCTGAGTTGGAGTAGTAGTTCCGCCCATACCCTGTGCACGGCATTCGGAGCAGAGCTTCACGCCGAGAGGTGTTACAATGATCTCATCAGCTGGAACAGACTTACCGCAGTTTTCACAAAGAATACGTCCGTCTGTAACAGTAGTTGTATCTGTTGTGCCTGTGGATTCAAGCGTGGTTGTAATTGTTGTGGTTACTGTTGTTGTAGTTTCAGTAGGTGCAGTGGTAGTACCAGTGCTGGATGAACCTGTATCCGGAGTGCTGCCGTCCGGTTCAACGCCGCCGATAAGAACGCCGTCAGTATAAACGCAGATCTTGTCAGTCTTTACTTCATTGCCTGTACCGAAGAATGCGTCGTCATTAGTATAGATAGTCAGTCCGTCATAGCTCCAGTCATTTTTCGGATCCCATATATCACCATAGTATGTGCCGATGGTGAACTGATACTTCTTGCCGGAATTTGCAATGTTGTAGCCATCCCATGTGATCTCAAAGTAATAGGTATCTGCAAGCTTGTCATACTTGTACGGGCCGCTGATAACGCCGTCAGCAGGTGCTGCTTCAGTAGCAGCCTGATCGTAAAGCTCACTGCCCTGCATTGCTGTAGGATTGCCCATTTCAGAAGCATTGAAGTAGTAGCGTACAGATGTGTTGTCCAGAAGCTTGGTAGCGTCTGTCATAACCATGAGGGACACCTTGGTAACACCTGCGCCAGTTGACTGGAGGTCGTCGATACCGCAAGCCTCTACCCAGTAGCCATTGCCGCCGCCTTCTTCTGCACTGTAGGAAGGCTTAGGCGGGAAGTTCTCTGTCGCCTTCATATCAGGCGTGCCGTAGAACTCATAGAGGCCTGCACAAGCGCCTACGAATGCTGCGTTATAGTCGATAGTTACTTCGTTGTAGATATAGTCAGAGGTTACGTCAATGTGGTTATCCTGACCGTCAGGACCGCCGGCAAGTGCGCCGTAAAGAACATAACGGTGTTCATCAGGATCCTCACACTTTGTAAGACCGGAAGCTGCACGGTGGTGAGGGAACTTAACAGAATTTTCGTTGTAGCCTACGATATAGGATCTTCCCAGAGGGTTGTCGCCCATGATGTATTCCATCTGGCTCTTTGCCCAATCACTGTACTGGCTGGGCTGACCGTTATTGTTGTACTTATCGTATACAAGAGCGATAAGCTGCATAGCGGTGTTGTATCTTGCACTGCCCCACTGATTGAGAAACGCATAGCCGCCTGCTGTCTCAAGATTCTGCCATACAGGGAAGCACTTTTCTACTTCATCCCAGAAATCGTCGTATACATACTGGTTCTTGCCCTGTGCGGCTCTTACCATATCAACAAGACCCAGCTCAGGGTATGTCTGGTTGATAACGCCCCACATGGTATTTGCACCGCTCCATACGTCGTTCCAGCAGAAGCACCAGCCGGAGGGAGCGTAGTAGTCTACATACTGTGCAGCAGATTCAAGATAAGAGGAATCCTCTGTACACAGGAACAGCCATGCCGCTGCCCAGCAGTAGTCGTCTTCCCACTTCTCTGAACGGTAATAGCCCTTAGGACCGTCAGCGTTGTCGCTCAGTTCCTTGGGATTGTCGTTTGCAAACTTCCAGAGAGCCTTAGCATAGTCAAGTGACTGCTCAGCATATGCAGCGTCAGTATCCTTGAAGTTAAGGTAATTGATCGCCAGAGAAGCAGCAGCAGAAACAACATAGTCTGTCTGGGGCTTGTCAGCAGTCAGGAAGAATGCAGGTCTTGCCATCTGGTCAACCTCAGGAGAATTCCAGAACAGATGGTCAATATCACCGTCACCAACCTGATAGCAGTGTGCGATAACAGTACCGCTTGCGTCACGGAATGTACATCTCATAAGATAGTCGTTGAAATAACGGAGGATAGTCTCAATGTGACCGTCCTGTCCGGTCTGCACATAGGCATTGCGGAATTCATAATATCCCCAGCCGAGAGCAGCAGCGGAGTAGTTTTCAGGCATACCGAACTGTACATGGTCGCCTGCGTCGTGCATACCGCCGGATACGTCAACACAGCCATCGCCGTCCGGATCAAGTACGTCCTTGTATTGGTCGATGAATGACTGGGAAAGGTTTGTGCCCACGTTGTTTTCCATAGGCTTCAGCGGAACAGCTGCGTCATAGGTGTGACAGTCGCCTCTCCATGTGTATCCGCAGTTTTCGTCTACGTCAGTACCGCACATATTTGCGTCGTACATATACATGGAGTACTGGAGCGCACGGGCAAAGTCAACATCCAGACCAGAGTCGTTAGCAAGGGACTCCTCCAGTTCAGACGCTGCATAGCCTGTAATAGACGGTACAGTGAGTGCGCTTACTGCTACAGCTGCGCTCATAGCTGCAGCAAGAAGCTTCTTTACGATTTTCTTTGTGCTCATATTTTTTCATCCTTTCAAAAAATTAAATTTGCATAGCCTTGAACACTACTTATAATTATACATATTTTTACCAGAATGTCAACACTAAAACAGTACTTTTAACATACTCAGCAAGCAAAAAAAGACGGTCAGCCGGAGCTGCCGTCTTTAATGTACTGTTTTTGAAGGTTATCCGTCCTATAAAGTGAGTCCGGCAGCATTACGTGCATAGATGCTGAGTATCTCCGAAGCGTCCTCAAGAGTTATACATCCGTCTCCGTCAATATCGGCAGCATAAAAAGCTGACGCTTCATCCCGTCCGGACAGGAGCATTCCGAAGGACACCTCGACAGATGCGCCCTTTCTTGCAAAATACGCAAGCACGACAGATGCGTCGTCAAGGTCGGTATCGCCGTCGCCGTCCACGTCGCCTTCAGCTTCAGCCGCAGAACCGGTATCACTTGTAGTTGTGACAGTAATCGCCGAAGTAGTTGTTGTAGTACAGGTCTGGATCGTCGTTGTACTCGTAGCTTCTGTTGTTGTAGTGGCTGTGGATGAAGCAGAAGCTGTTGTTGAAGCAGTAGTTTCACTGGTTGAAGCGATAGTGGTAACTGTTGTAGTCTGTGAAGTTCCGGAAGCGTTGGGATTCTCCCCAAGCTTTACAAAAGGAATGCCATTTTCAAGAGCATAGCTTTCAGCAGCAGAACCGCCGTATCCGGATATACTGAACTGGCTTACATAGGTGATGCCTGAATCGCTGTCCGTTCTGCATCCAAGGGCATTGCCGCCTATTTCAGTAACGCTCGCCGGAATGATAACGCTTGTAAGTCCGCAGTCAAGAAAAGCACTGCTGCCTATGGAAGTCACACCCTCCTCTATTTTGACTGAGGAAAGATTCTTGCAGCCGTAAAAGGCTTTTTCGCCCAGAGTCATAACAGCAGATGGTACAGTAACAGACCTCAGCCCTGTACATCCCTGAAACATACTGTCAGATACTGCTTTAATTCCCTTGCCAAGAGTAACGTTCTGGAGCGACACAGCATTTCTGAGAGCGGAGGTCTCAGCATAAGTTACGGAATCCGGTATTATGAGACTGCTTATGCCGCCGCAGCTGCTGAAGGCATATGAGCCTATATTTGTTACAGTTTCAGGCAGAGTGTACACATAGCCCGGTCTGGCAGCAGGATAATATACAAGAGCAGTCATATCCCTGCTCATCAGGATGCCGTCCGAGTCGCTGTACCAGTTGTTGTCAGGGCTTACATTCACACGCTGAAGCGCTGTACATCCGCAGAATGAACAGCCGGTAACTGACGCAACCTTTGCCGGTATCGTAATTTCAGTAAGGGCAGAGCATCCGCTGAAAACATCCGCTTCAAGAGCCGTAAGCTCCTCAGGCAGCTTTACAGAAGTCATACCGGTGCAGGCATTGAATGCTCCGCTGCCGATCCTTGACGCACTGTCAGGAAGCTCAACAGAAGAAAGTCCTGAGCATTCGGAAAAACAGAAGCTTCCTATACTCGTAACCCCATAGGGTATCCCGATCGTATACATAGTACGGCAGCCCTGAAATGCGTTCTCACCTATTTCGGTAAGGCCATCGGGCAGAATAGCAAGATTCAATGAAGAACATCCGGAAAAGAGCTGAGCCGGAAGCTTGCTGAGCGAATCCGGAAGATCGATATATTTAAGAGACGTGCAGCCCTGAAACACGCCTGTGCCAAAAGAATGCAGGGTATCGGGCAGACTTACGCTCCTGAGACTTGTGCAGCCCTGAAAAACATATGAACCGGTAAAGCTTACACTTTCAGGCAGCGTGACTCTTTCAAGTGCGCTGCATCCGGCAAATACGCTGTTGCCTATAGCCGAGACAGTATCCGGCACTGTTATCTCCTTGATATTCACGCAGCTCTGAAAGGCTGTATCTGCAATGAACGTGACGCTTTCCGGAAAAACAAAACCTTCAGCCCTGATCCCTCCCGGACACCGGAGCAGACAGCTGCCATATTTATCATAAAGTACGCCCTCATCCGAAGAATAGGCAGCATTGTTTTCATCAACGATTATTTCCGTAAGATTTACGCACCGTGCAAAAGCACCGCTTTCTATCTGAGTAACGCTGTCAGGAACTGTGACGCTTCTTATTTCCGTACAATTCGTAAATGCCGTACCAGCTATCCTTGATACAGGCATACCGTCTATCTCAGCTGGTATGACAAGCTCTCCGCCTATACCGGCTATGCTTCCGGTAATCGACACATAACCGTTTTCTACGGCATACAGGAGCATTCCCTCATATATCCCTGTTTCCGCAGAAGCTGTAAGCATCAGCTGATGTACAGCAGGGGGACTGACAACGCACGGCAGACAAAGCAGCAGAGCGCAGAATCCGCTTACCACCTTTCTCAGTATTTTCATAAAAATCTTCCTCTCTATGTCAAAAGACTATAATTATCTCATGATACCATTATAGCACACATATTCTCACCAATAAAGGGGTTTTCTGTGAACAGCTGCGGCTTGACTTTTTGGGATTTTGATAGTATCATATATATAGTGCAAGCTGAAGCTTCATGAATACTGAACAACTGAGGTGAATTAGCATATGAGTATATTTTACGACCCGAAATCACACAAGGCTGAGGAGTTTATAAACCACCAGGAAATACTCGGCACTCTTTCATATGCACAGGAAAACAAGAATAACAGAGAGCTTCTAAGAAGTATCCTCTGCAAGGCGGCTCTTGAAAAGGGACTTGACCACAGAGAAGCTTCGGTGCTTCTTGCTTGTGATATACCGGAGATAACAGAGGAGATATATACCCTTGCCAGAAAGATCAAGGAACATTACTACGGCAGCAGGATAGTTATGTTCGCTCCCCTGTATCTTTCAAACTACTGTATAAACGGCTGCGTATACTGTCCCTATCATCGTGGCAATGACGGCGCTGTAAGGCGCAGGCTTTCGCAGGAGGAGATAAAAGCCGAGGTTATCGCGCTTCAGGACATGGGGCATAAGCGCATCGCCCTTGAAGCAGGAGAGCATCCTGTATACAGCCCTATCGAGTACATACTCGAATCCATCAAGACCATTTACAGCATCAAACACAAAAACGGAGCTATTCGCAGAGTGAACGTAAATATTGCCGCAACTACCGTAGAAAACTACAGAAAGCTCGCTGATGCCGGCATCGGTACATACATTCTCTTTCAGGAAACATATCACAGGGAAAGCTACGAGAGGCTCCACCCCACAGGCCCCAAAAGCAATTACACTTACCACACCGAGGCTATGGACAGAGCTATGGAGGGCGGCATAGACGACGTAGGTCTGGGCGTTCTCTTCGGTCTGGAGAGATACCCCTATGAGCTTGCTGGACTTCTTATGCACGCTGAGCATCTGGAGGCAAGGTTCGGTGTAGGGCCTCACACCATAAGCGTACCGAGAATAAGGCGTGCAGAGGGAATCGACCCTGACAGCTTCAGTGAGGGTATTGACGATGATACCTTTGCGAAAATATGCGCAATTATCAGAATAGCCGTCCCCTATACAGGTATGATAATATCAACAAGAGAAAGTCAGGCTGTAAGAGAACGTGTCCTCAGCCTTGGCGTATCACAGATAAGCGGCGGTTCAAGAACTACTGTAGGCGGATACAGCGGTGATGAGTATGAGGAGGACGGCTCGGAGCAGTTCGATATAAGCGACCGCAGAACTCTTGACGAGGTAGTCAGATGGCTGATGGAGCTTGGATATATACCCAGCTTCTGTACAGCCTGCTACCGTGAGGGACGAACAGGCGACAGATTCATGCAGCTTTGCAAGAATGGTCAGATACTGAACTGCTGTCATCCCAATGCGCTGATGACGCTGAAGGAATATCTTATGGACTACGCCTCACCGGAAACAAAAGAGATCGGCGAAAGGCTCATAAATGAGCAGATGAAGCTTGTGCCCGGCGACAAGGTCAGAGCGATTGCTGAGGAAAGACTTGCTATGATAGAGGGTGGACAGCGTGACTTCAGATTTTAATTCGGTACAGTCCGGACAGAGAGTCCATATCGGCTTTTTCGGCAGCACCAATTCCGGAAAATCAAGTCTTATAAACGCCATTGCCGGACAGGATGTATCCATAGTATCCGATGTAAAGGGCACTACGACCGATCCTGTTCACAAGGCTATGGAGCTGCTGCCCATAGGTGCGGTAATGCTTTATGATACAGCCGGACTCGACGACGACACAGAGCTTGGCGCACAGAGAACCGCAAAAACATTCGGGATTCTGCGGCATACGGATATCGCTGTGATGGTTATTGACAAGGATGAGAATATAAAGCCTTCTCACAAAGAGCTGATGAAAAGGATAAAAGATAAAGGCATACCTAATATAATAGTATACACTAAATGCGACAAGGGTCATCCTGCAAAAAAGCTTATGGGAAATTCTGTATGCGTAAGTGCTCATACAGGAGAAAATATACATGAGCTGAAGCTGCTGATCGCAAAAGTCTATCTGGAAAGCACAGCTTACAAAAAACCTAAGCCCCTTATCGAGGATATGGTGACAAGGGAAAGTATTGTCATACTGGTAACTCCTGTAGATGAAGCCGCACCAAAGGGACGTCTTATTCTGCCGCAGGTTCAGACTATACGTGCAGCTCTTGACTCTCATGCTGTGTGCATGACAGTTCAGCCGGAGGAGCTTGCCTTTGCCCTCGGTCAGCTGAAAAATGAGCCTAAGCTTGTGATAACTGACAGTCAGGCGTTCGGCAGGATAAAGGACATAGTGCCGGAGCACATCCCCCTTACCTCTTTTTCGATTCTTATGGCAAGGTTCAAGGGGACTTTCGACTGGTCTTATGAGGGCATAAAAGCTCTGAGGAAGCTCCGTGACGGCGATACAGTCCTCATTTCAGAGGGCTGCACTCATCATAGACAGTGCGGCGATATAGGCACGGTAAAGCTTCCGGCGGCTGTTCGCAGGATAGCCGGCTGCGACGTGCAGTTTGAATTTACATCAGGCGGCAGCTTCCCTGAGGATCTTGGCAGATACTCGCTGGTGATACACTGCGGCGGATGTATGCTGAACGCTATGGAAATGGAATACAGACGTTCCCTTTCAGAAAGACAGAACGTACCCTTTACAAATTACGGTATGGTACTTGCCGAGGCAAGCGGCATTCTGGAAAGAAGCATTTCTTTTATCAAAAGATAGAAAATATTTTGTAAAGCCGCTTTACACTTTCAGTGCGGCATGATATAATATATATATAAATTCTGTTATTGCAGGAGGATACTTATGGTTACAAATGACGGTACAATAATAAAGATAAAGCACGAAATACTCGGAGAAGTTGCCAAGCTTGTATTCGAGGGAAGATTCGAGGAGGAAAAGGATGAGCTGCCCTACAGACTCATGCCGGGCCCACGTGCAAAATACCGCTGCTGTGTATACAAGGAGCGTGAAATAGTTCGCCAGAGAATACGTCTTGCTGAGGGCAAGAATGCAGACGGTTCTCCCAATGACCTTATCGTTCAGGTAGTGCGTGCAGCCTGCGAGGAATGCCCCATTTCAAGATATGTAGTGACCGACAACTGCCAGAAGTGCATGGGTCACGCCTGCCAGCAGGTATGCCCCTTCGGTGCTATTGATATCGGAAGAAACCGTGCTCATATCGACCCCGGCAAGTGCCGTGAATGCGGAAAGTGCGCTCAGGCGTGCCCCTACAACGCTATTGCTGACCTTATCAGACCCTGCAAGAGGAGCTGTCCTGTAAATGCGATCACTATGGATGAATATGGCGTATGCCAGATAGACGAGACAAAGTGCATTGAATGCGGTCACTGTATTCATAGCTGTCCCTTCGGCGCACTCAGCTCTAAGGCTGACCTTGTTGACGTATGCCGTGATATACGTGACGGAAAGCGTGTTGTGGCTATGCTCGCTCCCTCATGGGAAGGACAGTTCGGACCGGATATTACCGTAGCCAGCTGGAGAACCGCCCTCACTGCCGCCGGCTTCGACGACCTTGTAGAGGTTTCTCTTGGTGCGGATATGACAGCCTTTGCCGAGGCTCAGGAATGGACTGAGGCGTATAACAAGAAGGAAAAGAAAACCACATCCTGCTGTCCTGCCTTCGTTAATATGATAAAGAAGCACTACCCTACCCTTATAGACGCAGTATCCGAAACAGTATCGCCTATGTGCGCTGTATCACGTATGCTGAAGGCTCTTGACCCTGACGTAAAGACTGTGTTTATAGGTCCGTGTATCGCAAAGAAGAGCGAGGTGTCCTCACACAGCATCGAGGGCAACGCTGACTATGCGCTGACATTCGGTGAGATAAGAGCTATTATCCGTGCAAAGGGTCTTACCCTGAAGCCTGAGCCTAATACTCAGCAGGACGGAAGCGTCTACGGCAAGCGCTTCGGAGGAAGCGGCGGCGTTACAGCTGCTGTTCTGGAGTGCATGAAGGAACAGGGCACTGACGCTGAGGTCAATGTACATACCTGCAACGGTGCGGATGAGTGCAAGAAGGCTCTTATGCTCCTGAAAATGGGCAGACTTCCTGCGGACTTTATTGAGGGTATGGTCTGCACAGGCGGCTGCGTTGGCGGTCCTTCACGTCACAGCGAACCCAATGTCACCAGAAAAGACAGAGAAAAGCTCCTTTCTGAGGCTGATGAAAGAGACGTAAAGTCAAACCTTTCCGACCGTGGCGTTATGGACGTTGATATGCAGAAGTAACTGAATACAATTATAATAAGCATAAAAGAGAGCAGGAAACCCTGCTCTCTTCAGCTTGTAGAAAATCCTATTTAGCCTCCCTTGTTAAAGGGAGGGGGACCGCAGCGAAGCTGTGGTGGAGGGATTGCTCAGTGATAAGCAAACTGAAATCTCAGCTTTTCGCTTCGAAAACCAATCCCTCAGTCAGCTTCGCTGACAGCTCCCTTTCTCAAAGGGAGCCTTATTTGGAAAATTCGTCTTTTTTGACAGATTGAAGAGAGCAGGAAACCCTGCTCTCTTTTTTCAGTATTATTCATCTGCCGCAGCCTTTATAATATCCTCTGCAACAAGACCTGTCAGAGTATCATTGTCGATCTCACCCTTCATGGCAGCAAGCCTGTCAGCCTGATTCATAAGCGCACTGTCAACAAGATTGCGGACATCACGTGCATTTGCGAAATTATCCGGACGCTCAGCGCATCTCTTTGTGAAATAGTCAATAACAGCCGCCTCAGCCTCTGTTGAGGGCACAAGGGCAAGTCCCTTGCACATACCACGGAATATCTCCAGCAGCTCCATAGGCTCATAGTCCTCAAAGAGTATCTTCGTCCTGAATCGTGAATCAAGACCGGGGTTGGAGTCAAGGAACTGTTCCATTTCCTCAGGATAACCTGCTGCTATAACTATGAAATCATCCCTGTGGTCTTCCATTGCTTTAAGAAGCGTATTTACAGCCTCCATGCCGAAATCGTTAGAGCCTGCCTGTGCAGTAAGAGTATACGCCTCGTCAATGAAAAGCACTCCGCCCATAGCAGCGTCTATCACCTTGGAGGTCTTGATGGCAGTCTGTCCTACATATCCGCTTACAAGTCCCGCACGGTCAGTCTCAACAAGATGACCCTTTTCAAGTATGCCCAGATGTGAATATATCTTCGCAAGAAGCCTTGCAACAGTAGTCTTGCCTGTACCGGGATTGCCGGAAAATACCATATGCAGCGAAAGCTGAAGCTCAGGCAGTCCCCTCTCCTTGCGGAGCTTGCACACCTTTACAAGATTGATAAGTGCGCCAAGCTCCTCCTTGACCCTGTGAAGTCCAACAAGACTGTTAAGCTCGTCCATCAGACTTTCAAATGTCTCCTCCGATTCAGGTTCAGTTATCTCAACGCCGGTATTATCCTCCTGCCTCTCACGGGTCTCACTGGGCTTACAGGGTTCATCACCTGTAAAATCCGCCGGCACTTTCGCTGCCCTGTGCTTCAGAGGACTGTTCCACAGCTTCAGGTCAGCTGCACGCTGAAAGCGGAGTCTCACCATTATCTGAGAGATAGCCTGAGTCTGGATAAGATCCGCAGATCCGTCAAGGGCGCTGAGCATAAGTCCGGCAGTATTTATAGTCTCCGCAAAAAGCAGGGAAAGACTTCCAGTACTGTCGCCGTCAAGCATATCTGCATCGCACAGCATATCAAGCACTGATACAAGGCTGTCTCCTGCGCTCTGGGCGGTTATCCTGTGCTGCATAAGAAAACGGTTAAGATACTGAGGTGAAACATCCCGTCCCATACAGTCACGTATAAGGTCGGTCTCAGCATTACTCAGGGTCATATCAGAATTTGCAAGACACAGAAGATATTTCAGCACTGCAAACCGTGCATATTCATCGGGAGCCATAGTGCAGCCGGGGATATTTCTCCCCTTTTCACCATACTTCCTGCACAGCTCATATATGTACAGCAGTGAAAGCTGAAGGTCGTTCTTAGCCATTGTCAGCCTCCACGAATATGATATCTCTCAGGTCATCATACATCTTCATATAAGCGTCAAGGAGCTTCTGGTTCGTATTCTCACGCACCTTGACGATATCCATAGCCGCCTGAGCCTTTGCCTGTCCTGCAATATCACCGGGCACCGGCTGCACAGGAAGTCTTTCCAGCATATCAAGCGCCTTCTGTGTATGCGTATGGTCAGCGAGAACCTCTGACATCAGCTTCTGTATAGTCTCATAGTGCTTTTTCAGCTCGTCTATTGTAAAAATTGATTCCTTCATATGGGAACTCCTCTCATATATTTTTTATAGTATATCACAAAAAAGTGATAATTGCAAGAGCGTCTTGTGAAAGCACTTGACTTTTTCTGTAAAAGAGTGTATAATAAGTAAAAGCCTGAATATGGGCAGGCATAAAAACAATAGAAATATTACCGTAAAGGAAAGGAAGTAACGTATATGAAGACATTACATACACGTATAGCAGCTATTCTTACAGTAGCTGCAATGGGGATCACAATGAGCGCTTGCAGCAAGGATGAGGAAAGCTCCTCTGAGAGCAGTCAGGGCGTTGTAGTAACTGACGCTGCTAATGCCAATATAGGCAATACCAACGAAACTCTCAGCGAGGAAGAATATCAGCAGGCTCTTGAAACTCTTGAGGGTGCGACTATTGATGCGTCAGGCGTACTGAAGCAGGATATGATCTTCGGCGTTGATATGGGCGGCGAGGACGAGGTTCAGCAGGACGCAACCGAGCCTGCAACAGAAGCTCCTACAGTTGTAGTTACAAAGCAGGTTACTGTTACTGAAGCTGGCGGCGAGCCTGCTACAGACGCAAAGGGCGAAGCTGTTACTGAAGTCGTAACATCTATCCAGACTGAGGCTGTTCAGTATGTTCCCTCTATCTTCTCCGACTACATTTACTGGCTGGATATGTCTGACAACAACGGCGAATACGACAAGGTATTCAACGGTGAGATGTTTGTATTTGAATTCAAGATCAAGGACAATGTTCCCGACGGCAACTACGAGATCACTCTCAGCAACCCTGATTTCGTAAACTGGGATGAGGAACAGCTCGACGTTAAGACTATCAACGGTTACGTTACAGTCGGTGACGCAGCTCCTGCACAGTCTGCTCAGGTTCAGCCCGGTCAGTTCACCGTTGCTGCTGTTGGCGGAAGCGGTAAGGTCGGTGACACCGTAAAGGTAGTTATCAACGCATCTGACAACCCTGGTCTGGTTGGTCTGCTTCTGAGAGTAAGCTTCGACCAGAACGCTCTGGAGCTGGTAGACAGCT
>JAZNOB010000023.1:0-4485 GCA_045580565.1 Ruminococcus sp. | reverse complement strand
CCGAAGGCGTGACTGAGGGATTGGAAATACACGCTAAATCGCAGTTTTTCTGCGCTTGCAATCCCTCCACCACGGCTTCGCCGTGGTCCCCCTCCCTTTCACAAGGGAGGCTAAATAGGTTTTTCGACAGACTGAGGCTTCCTTTATGCAAGGAAGCCTCTCTACCTGTTATTACATAAGCTCGCAGATAAGTCCTGCAAATTCAGACGGATCGTCAATAGGCATACCCTGAGTCAGCATTGCCTGATAATGGAGCAGCTGCGCATACTTCGCAAGCTTCTCCTCGTCCTGACCGGCGAGCGCCATAAGCTTGCCGTATATCTCATGCTCCGGATTTACTTCAAGCACCAGCTGTGCCGTTATCTTCTGGTCTGCACCGGGCATAGCGTTGAGGGTCTTTGCCATTTCCATGGTTATCTCACCCTCGCTTGACAGGCACACCGGATGGCTTCCCAGTCTGCCGGAAAGCTTTACATTTGTTACCTTGCCCTCAAGAGCCTTCTTCATGGATTCCAGCATATCCCTGCTGTTTTCAGCCTTTGCCTCAAGGCTCTTCTTTTCATCCTCGCTTTCCAGTGAAAGGTCGCTGTCAGCAACGGACTTGAACTTCTTGTCCTTATACTGCATAAGCATACGGATCGCAAATTCATCCACATTATCAGTAAAGTACAGCACCTCGTAGCCCTTTGCCTTTACAGCCTCTGTCTGAGGAAGGGACTCTGCTCTTGCAAGACTCTCTCCTGCCGCATAGTAGATGTACTCCTGACCCTCAGGCATTCTGTCAACATATTCAGCGAGAGATGTGTACGGATGTCCCTCGTTGGAGGACACGAACATCAGCAGATCCTGAATCACGTCCTTGTGCATACCATAATCAGAATATACGCCGTATTTCAGCTGGAGTCCGAACGCCTTGTAGAATTCCTCGTACTTCTCTCTATCGTTCTTCATCATGCGGGTAAGCTCGTTTTTAACGGTTTTCTCGATGCTTCTTGCTATGCTGCGGAGCTGTGCGTCGTGCTGGAGCATTTCTCTTGAAATGTTCAGGGAAACATCCTCGGAATCTACAAGACCCTTTACAAAGCAGAAGTAATCCGGCAGAAGCTCCTCGCATGAATCCATAATAAGTACGCCATTTGCGTACAGCTGAAGTCCCTTCTTATATTCCTTTGAGTAGAAATCATAGGGCGCACGTGACGGCACATAGAGCAGTGCGTCATACATAGGCATACCCTCGTTGTGTACATGAGCATGAGCGATAGGCTCGGAGTAGTCGCCGAACTTGTCCTTGTAGAAGTTATTGTAGTCCTCCTTGGAAAGCTCGCTCTTATTCTTGCGCCAAATGGGAATCATGCTGTTGAGAATCACGTCCTCTGTGTAGTCCTCATAAGCGTCTGCACTGTGATCGTCCTCCTTGGCGTCTGCCTTGCGGCGGCTCTTTGTCATATCCATAACTACAGGGAATCGGATGTAGTCGCTGTAACGCTTCACCAGAGACTGGATCTTGTACTGATTGAGGTACTCCTCGTAGGATTCCTCGTTGCCTGCCTCATCCTTAGTATCCGGCAGTATCTCCAGTGTTATCTCAGTACCTACAGTCTCCTTGTCGCATACGTCGATAGTATACCCCTCAGTACCCTCGGATTCCCATACATACGCAGTGTCTGCACCGAATGCACGGGACTTTACAGTAACCTTGCCTGCAACCATGAATGCAGAGTAGAAGCCTACGCCGAACTGACCGATTATCTGGCTTTCCTCGGTAAGATTATTCTCGCTCTTGAACTTCAGAGAACCACTGTTTGCGATAATACCCAGATTATTTTCCAGCTCCTCCTTGGTCATACCGATACCATTGTCGGAGATGGTAAGTGTTCTTGCATCCTTGTCGATATGAATGCGTATCTTGAAATCAGACTTGGACAGACCTACGCTGTCATCAGTCAAAGACCTGAAATACAGCTTGTCGATAGCGTCACTTGCATTTGAAATAAGCTCACGGAGGAATATTTCCTTGTGAGTGTAAATTGAGTGGATCATCATATCCAGAAGTCGTCTGGATTCCGCCTGAAACTGCTTCTTTTCCATTGTTTTTGTTCCTCTCTTTTATCAAATTAGCACTCTCTGCATCAGAGTGCTAATACTATTATAGCACGTCTGCTAAATTCGTCAAGAGGAACTGATAATTGTTTACATTTTCGATAAATTCAAAGAAAAAGACTGCCGCACGTTAAGGCAGCAGTCTTAGCCTGTCGAAAAAGTCGGATTTTCCGAATAAGGCTCCCTTGTGAAAGGGAGCTGGCACGCCGAAGGCGTGACTGAGGGATTGTAAAAAGCGCATAAACTCGAAGTTTTTCTGGACTTGCAATCCCTCCACCACAGCTTCGCTGCGGTCAGCTCTGCACGCCCTTCGGGTGCCCCTCCCTTTAACAAGGGAGGCTAAATAGGTTTTTCTACAAACTAAGACTGCCGCACGTTAAATGCAGCAGTCTTACAGGTACGCATTATCAGGTACCGCTTGTGCCTGCGGCGGTACTGGTAGTAGTATCGGGGATAACATCGTCAGCCATGTCGCTGACATCTGTCACAACATCCCCTGCCATATCGCTTACATCGGTCATGGCCTCGTCAATGATATTTTCCTCTGTAGTCACTTCTGTTGTTCTCTCTGTGGCAGATTCTCTTGTAGTCGTAGTAGTTTCCTCAGTTGCGGTCTCAGTCACATCGCCGTCGGTGCATGAACCGCATCCGGTCAGACTGCAGCCCATAAGCATAACCGCAGCCAGAAGCGGGATAAGCTTCTTCATAGGATTCACCTCTATCTCATTTTTCAGGATATTGCATCTCTGCAATGCAGGAATAGTGTGCGTTTTTCACGGCGCATTATTCTCTGGTATTCAACTTTTCCAACATGGAAAAATCTGTGGGAATTTCGCAGGTTTTCCTTTTTCATGTTCTGAGTTTTCCAAAGCTTTCCCAAGACTTTCAACGGAGTTTTCAACATCCGGTTGAAAACAGGTTACAAAAGAATTACAAAAGCTACAAAACGGAGTCCAAAAAACAGGGGATGTTGAAAAAATTGTTCCCGAAATTTCATAAAAAGTGAGCTTTTGCCGGAATACAGCCCTTTTAGTTTTCAACCTCATGTTGAAAAGTGGGTTGAAAACTTGAAAGTCACTGTGGAAACATGGGGATAACTTCAGAGACCATCAGCTGCCTGAAGCTTCTATTTCCGCACCCTTATAGTAGTGCATGAGTATCTCCCGCCAGTCTGAGCCTGCCCTTGCCATAGCGTCTGCGCCGTACTGGCTCATGCCTACGCCATGACCGCAGCCCTTGGTGATGACTGTACACATATTGCCATCCCATCTGACCTCAAAGGCTGCACTCCTGAGACTGAGAGCCGTCCGCACCTGCTGTCCGGTGACAGGTGCGCCGCCGGCTTCGGCAGTAAGGACGGTTCCTGAGTCGGATACCTCCGTGACCCTGAGCCATTCCTCAACCGGAGAGGAGAAGTCTGCTTCCGGAAAGGCTTTTTCCAGAAGTGCTTTAAGTCCGGCGGCGGTAAATTCTGTTTCGGTTAGAAAATTGGGGGCATTTTCATCGGCTGTGCTGTCTGCCGGAACAAGATAGGGCACAGCCTGTCCCCAGACATTCTCGGCACTTTCGGTACTGCCGGAGGACATTGAACAGAATGCGGCAAGCACCGGTTCATCCTCATAAGTAAGAATATAGGGCAGCACCTCGTCTACGGCGGCGGTAATCTTCTCATAGGCTGAATCGAAGCCTGTGCCATAGAACTGCATAGCCTGACTCTTGGTGAAGTACGCCTGATAACGGCTGCTGTCGTTTGAAAGTGAAGCCCCCTGAAGCTCCGGCGTAGAGCTTCGGGCTTCAAGCTGCTGCTGTCTTACGGCGTAGGTATGGACAGCGACCGCCTGAGCTTTGAGGGCTTCTGATTCGAAGGACGCCGGCATTTCTGCGCAGACTGCGCCTATTATGTAATCTCTCATGGACAGGCTGAGCACCTCGCCGGTAGATATGTCGAGCATCCGGATAGTTTCGGTATTGCCTGTATTTGCGGCTGTTTTTGCAGTTTCAGCTTCTGTTTCATCGGGAAGCGTTTCAGAATCCGCCACACTGCTCTGAGCCGGCTCGTTCCGTGTGAGCATTGCCGGCACTGCCGGCACAGCAGCGATAACTGCGCCGAATATGAGCATCATCAGTCCGTATTTTTTCATGGTTAGTCCTTTCTGGGTAAATTGGAGTTTGCAGCTGGCGCCAGCTGCACCGCAGACCACCCCATTTAAGCTCCTGCGTTCGATACATAAACGCAAGTGCCCCTCAAGGGGCGTTTAAGTCGTGCGTGCAAAGCAAGTAAAATTGGTGATATTGTAGGGGACGGCGCCCACGACGTCCCGCCGATGCAGCCTCGTAATAAACGGGGCGTCGAAGGCGCCGCCCCCTACATTTGTTCAATCCAAT
>JAZNOB010000022.1:0-1656 GCA_045580565.1 Ruminococcus sp. | reverse complement strand
AAGGCTCACAGATTACCCGAAGCTTGGACAGAAGGTCAGGATCGAATCAAGTCCAGGTGTATGGAAAGAAAGCCTTATCACAATAATGATGTGGAAATTCCGTGGAGGCTGGCAGTTCAGCTGTGCCGGCTCTGACAGCAGAGTACTCTCTCAGGCGGCAAAGCAGTCCCTTGCAAAGCACGCTGAAAGCAGTGCAAAGACTCATGCCAATATCATAGCCGGAGGTGCGAAAAAGACAGCTGACGCAGCTCTTGCGCAGGCTGAACAGACGGTAAAAGACCTTGGTAATACGATAAATGCTTACAACAATAATTTCCAGAGCATATGGGACAGGCTTGACGCTCTGGAAGCAAAGGAGTGATAAAAATGGAACTGAGAGCAAACGGAAAATACATAGAAACCACGCCCATTGAGCGTATTTTTACTCAGGGCGAGGCATATGCGGATAAGCTGATTTTTATTGTGGACGCTGTGAATAACGGCGTTGACGTATCCGGCTGTACCTTTGTGATGCGCACTGTTGCCATTGACGGCAGCATGACGGAAACTGTCCTTGAAAAGTCGGTGCAGGATGAGCTGATTATCCTTACATGGCACGTACCGGATACTGTGACGGCAGTCGCAGGAATGCTCCAGCTGGAGATCATCGGCTCACAGGACGCTCAGCTTATCATCAAGTACAAGATGCGTGCTGTCTTTGTCAAGGAGGCTATCTTCGGAGAGAATATTCCGGTGCCTGATGTGCTCGAGGAGAAGCTTGCACAGATGAATGAGCTTATCGAGGAGGCAAGGAACCTTGTTACTCTTGACGCTACTCTCACTATAGAGGGTGCTCCGGCGGATGCTAAGGCTGTGGGTGATGCGATCAGCGTTGTACAGGCTGCTGTAAATGTCTGTTCCGAAGCTATCGAGGAGCTGAAAAATTCAGGCGGCTCTGATCAGGAAGTAGTTGACGCACGCTATTCACCGGTATCTGGGAACACCTTTGCGACACTGTCCCAGCGACTTAACGCTGATATCAGCTCCCGTGCCAGTCAGACAGCATTTGAGCATACAATGAGCGATGTATATACCCGTTTGAATGCACTGGAAGAGGCTGTTGCTAATGGTACGGGAACGTCACAGGCGGCAATTAGTGTACTGTCAGAAACAAACGGTGTAACGCAAATATCAACGGGTGATGTGCTGGAATCTGAAATCGGCAATATCAGCAGTTTTGACACAACTTGATAAGAGGTGAAAATATGGCAATAACAAAAGTAAAACTTTATGATGCGGATCATCTGACCGCATTAAACAACCTGTTCAATTTCCTGACAGAGTATGCAGTGCCTGAGTATTTTTCCAGCGTGGAAATTGTTGACGATGGTTCAACAGGGCAAATGATTAAGTGCTATATTGAGGGGATGGACTATGCTATTTTAACAATAGCAAAAACAAGCGCAAGTACATCTGCTGTAGTAAATACAATATGGTATACCTCCGCTAATGGTTGCAGTTGTACAGCAACGAAACTTTATTATTTACAATCTGCATATATCACATCGTGCGCTCTCACCTTTTCGGCAGGATCTGAAACGGAAGAATTATCCATGCCGATAATCATCACAAAGGATAATAACGGGGATACCGTAGTATTAGGACAAGTCGGAGGCC
>JAZNOB010000021.1:0-7571 GCA_045580565.1 Ruminococcus sp. | reverse complement strand
CTGTAAGCAGGAATTTGATCTCACGTCTCTCGAATGTCTGAATTGCCATATAGGTCACCTCCTCGTAGAATAGCTTTACTGCGATCACACGCATCTCTAACTTACATTTGTAATTATATATGAGGTAACTTAAACCAACCTTAAATGTTTTAGTAAATTTGATAATCGCAGAAAATTCTTTTTTAAGTCCCTGAAAAAAGTGAAAAAACGGGTTGATATTTCCGTGGAATTACTGTATAATAGAAGAAACTGCCAGACAGTATATTTACAGTAAAAGAAAAAGGAGAATTTACAATGGCTGAACTTACGTATGAAATCACTGAACACATCGGAGATCTTGCAGAGCTTGCAGGCGGCTGGACAAAGGAGCTTAATCTTGTCAGCTGGAACGACCGTGAGCCTAAGTACGACCTTCGTGACTGGAACGCTGATCACACCAGAATGAGAAAGGGCATCACACTTTCTGCTGAAGAGGTCATGGCTCTGAAGGATATCCTCAATGAGATCGACTTTGATTCCTTTGACTGATATAGCTTGTTAAAAAACTGCGGAGACTCTCGTCTCCGCAGTTTCTGTTTACGCTGGTTTATGCTATCGAAGGATCTGTGCTTTCCGCAGCTGCCTCTTCGTCAGTGCTTTCACCCGCTGCATCTTCAGAAACAGTTTCGGTCTGAGCTGCAGACACCTGCTCAACCTCATCCATTATCGCCGCCGGAACAGGCATTTCATCAAGGAACAGACAAAGGTTTTCTAAAACGGAATAGTACGCTGCATAAGAAAGATGTATACCATCGCCGCCGTCATTTGCACTTGCAAGCCCGCCGGTTGCTGGATCATTAAGAATGCTGTATGCGTCAAAGTATCTGATATTCGCAGAGCCGAACTCATTTACCACACCCTGAAGCTTTTCATTGAACTTTTCAATAGTAGTATTAGCAGCAAATGAAGAGCCTGCTGAAACTGGTGTGATACCCGCAACGATTATATTGGAATCAGGACAAGCTGCCTGTACATCTGTTATTATCTGGCGGTAATTCTCAGCGTACTGGTCGGATGTAACCATATTCACATCATTCATGCCCATTGAGATGTAGATATATCCCGGCTGTGAAGCAGCAAGAACATCCTTATACACACCGGATGTACCATCATACTCAAACTGATAGTCATTGATGCTCCATGAAGCCAGGTTTCCTGTTGCGAAGTCGTAAGGATTTGTAAGAACCTCATACGCTCCGAAGCCGCTTGCAATAGAGTCACCTACAATAGAGATCTGATCCGGATATATCTCGTGAAGAACGGCTGTATCAACTGATACAGTTGTAGTCATAGTAGCCAGTGCCTCCTTGCTGTAGGGACCCACAAAGGCATAGGTTGCAGTAGTAGAAGCCGGCTGGGACATTTCGCCGGGCACGTCTGTACCTGACACATCAGAAGCTGCACCTGTATCTGCATCAGAGCCGCCGATATTTACTATTCCTGTAGTTATAGTAGTAGTCACGCCAGTTGAAGCCGTTGTTCCCTCCAGAGCTTCTCCGCCGTCATTAAGTGCTATCTCAGCGCCTGCCTTATCTGTTTCAGGCTTTTCCTCACGGTTTGCAAAGTGCATACTTACGATCAGAAGCACCATACATCCCAGCGCACCGCACAGTGCACCTGCATTTCCATAATCCTTCATACCAATTCTCCTTTATTATTCGTCACGTTCCTGAATAATGCCCTCACGATAAGCAGCGATCAGGGACTTCAGTTCGTCAATACGCATCTTCATACGTGCGCCTTCATCTGTATCACCAATTGATATACGCCTTGCGGTATGCTCTACAGCAACACGCCTTGAAACTATATCCGTACAGTCGCTAACAGCCTTTTCCCTTGATTCAAAAGGCTCGTGGGCTGTCAGCATAAGACCATATGAGTTATATATAAGAGTATAGCCTGCAATTCCGGTAACACGCCGGTACTGCTCTGAAAATCCGCCGTCGATCACCAGAAGCTTTCCGCCGCATTTTACAGGACTTTCGCCCTCCTTCTGATGAACGGGTACATGACCGTTCACTATATGGGAGTTATCTCCGGTAAGACCAAATTCTTCAAGTATCTTTACTGCTGTAGCAGTATCATCCATAAATGAATAGTAGGGATTCTTCTTCTCTGTATGAGTTTTCTCGTCAGCGATGAAATACCGTTCAAAATTCGCCATCTTGCTTCTTCCGAACAAAGGTGAATCCGGAGCATTCCACAGGAACCACATCATATCACGTCCGTTGCATTTGTCCTTTTCCGAAAGGGAAATGAATGCCTTTCTCACACAGCTTTCCAGAGCGTCATAAAGCGCCCTTCCCTTATATTTTCTGCCGCACACTGTAACTTCACGGAATGAGCCGTCCTCATTCATCGGCACACATCCGTGATAGAGCAGATTGCCGTTGTATATCTTGTAAAGTCCGCCCTTCTTCAGCAGGAGCTGCATATGCCGCTGAAGCTTTTCGCAGTGTACGAATGCAGACTGAAGCTTTTTTATAACATCCTTTTCATCAGCTGTAAGAGCATATGGCTCGTCAGGATCAAGTGTGGGGAAGCTTGTATCAAGAAGCGGATACTCACAGCCGTCCACCATGACAGTACCTTTTTCCTTATTTATAGTATGTAAAAGGCGTCTGTCCTCCATACCAAATTCGGGATGTGCTTCAATAAGCTGACCGTCCAGCTTGAACTGGATCATTGCAATAGCCTTGTGCATCTTCATTGCAAGACCGATCTCAGCATTTCGCTCCTTAGCCTTGCCTCTTATCCTGAACTGAGTACACGGGTCATCGCCGTATACGTCAAGGGCAAACCGTGCCAGCGGAAGAAGATTTATGCCGTAGCCATCCTCAAGGGTGTCATAGTTTCCGCAGAGAAGGCTGTTGCGCACAACCGCAGCAATACAGGCGGTCTGACCGGCAGCTGCACCCATCCATACCACATCATGATTTCCCCACTGGATGTCCAGCGAATGATAGCTGCACAGTCTGTCCATTATAAAATGTGCACCAGTGCCTCTGTCGTATATATCGCCTATTATATGCAGGTGATCAATAACAAGATGCTGTATAAGTCTTGAAAGCCTAACAATGAAATTCTCAGCACAGCCTATTTCAATGATCGTATCAACGATCGAATCATAATAAGCCTTCTTATCAAGAACCTCAGGCTTTTCAGTGATAAGCTCCTCAATGACATATGCGTAATCCTCCGGCAGCGCACGGCGGAGCTTTACACGTGTGTACTTGGATGAAAGCACTTTGCAGACCTCAATAAGCCTGTAGAGAGATACTCTGTACCAGTTCTCCATATCAGGCTCGCTGTCACGCACAAGCTCGATCCTTTCCTTCGGATAGTATATAAGCGAAGCAAGAGCAACCTTTTCACTTGTACCGAGAGTGTGCCCGAAAACATCGTCGATCTTCTTTCTTACAGCACCTGAGCCGTTTCTCAGTACATGAGAGAACGCCTCATATTCGCCGTGAATATCTGACAGAAAGTGCTCAGTTCCCTTCGGAAGGTTCAGCACTGACTGCAAGTTGATGATCTCAGTTGTAGCCCGTCCTATAGTCGGATATGACTCGGAAAGCTGTTCAAGATAACGTGATTTTGTATAAGCCATAGCTCCTCCTTCTTCAGCTGATTTACACTTCAGACTTTATTATAGCACATTCTTTTTCATATTGCAAGAAATATTGCAATAAAAAATCCTTCCGGAGCATATTTCCGGAAGGATTACCATGATTTTTAAATCTTAGCCGAGCACATTTGCTGTACCGATGATATCAAATGTAACAGTGAAGCTGTCTGTAGGCATTGTGTAATCAATTGCTGCCAGATCAGTGTTGTAGATGTTGATAAGCTCGATGTACATATTGCCCTGTGCGTCAGCCATTACAACAGGCTTTTCGATCGGGATCTCTGTATCATCAACCTTGAGCACTACGTTGCTTACGTGCATTGTGGGATGATACAGGAAGTCTGTGCTTACAAACAGCATATTGAGCTTGGAGCTGTCCTGAGAGAAGTCATAGCCGGATACAGATACGCTGTATGTACCGTCTGATGTGAGAGTAGCGTCAGTGAATGTGGCGCCAGTATCAATGATCTCGTTCTCTTCACCCCACTTGATAAGTGTGTTGAAGTGTTCAGTAGCTGCACCGTAGGAACCGTCATTATAAGCATTTCTGAATGTATAAACCTCTGTCTGGATACCGATGTAAGCGTGAACCTCTGAAGACTTCTCAACAGAAACGTCAACAACTGCATCTGCACCTGCCTGAGGATCCTTATTTGCAACAGCCTCGATAATTGCGGAAATAATCTGCGGCTGTGTCTGCTCATATGTGCTTCTGTCAAACAGTCCGAAGCCGTATGTAGAGTTATGACCATTATCCCAGTATACAGGAATAATTCCCATAGAAGCTGCCTTACCTGCAAGGTAACCATTGTAATATACACGGTTAGCCTGGATCTCTCCCGGATGGTTAGTGTCAGCTGTAGTCTTGTCAATACAGCCGTACTCACCGATAACTACCGGAATGCCCTGGCTGATATAGCTGTCATAAAGCTTCTGCATCTGACCGTCAAGGAAATCCTCCTGACCCCAGTTACCCATACCGGAAGCGGCTACGCCTGCTTCGATAGCAGCCTGTCCTCTTGTGCCCCAAAGGTATGTCTTGATATTTTCCTCGCCGCAGTAATCCCACGGATCGTAATAGTGTACAGACATCATCAGACGGTTTTCGCCTGCTGTACAGTTCGGATCTGTAGGCATAACAAAACCATAGTCACCTACTGTATAGTCAATGTTTGTGTTCCAGCCTGTGATCATCAGGTAACGGTGTGTATTATTAGAACCTGTTGATCTTACAGCGTCAATGAAGATCTGGTTGTAGTTGTTTATGTTCGCATAGTATTCTCTGTTGATATCACCAGCATATGTTTCGCCGTCGAACTCCTCGTTCATAGCCTCGAAGATAAGGTGCTCATCATAATCCTTGAAGCGTTCACCTACCTGCTTCCACAGAGCCTCGTACTTCTCACAGATATATTCCTGATTTTCAGTATCGTTACAGAGCAGCCAGCCGCCGTCAATGCTGTTGTAGCCGTCACCGTGAACATTGATGATAACATACAGACCCTCAGCATAGCAGTACTGTACAACTTCCTCTACACGGTCAAGCCATGCAGAATCCACAGCATAGCCGTTGGCATCGTCGATCATACTCAGATAGGATACCGGTACTCGGATAGACTTGAAGCCTGCGTCTGCCACAGCAGAGATAAGCTCCTGTGTTACAACAGGATTGCTCCATGCTGTTTCATTAGGCGTGCCGCCTGCATTCGCTTCCAGCTGGTTGCCAAGGTTCCAGCCTGCGCCCATTTCAGCTGCAATATCAGCCACGGAAACTGTAAAGTCACCGTCATACTGTACTGCATTGTCACTCTGCGCAGCTTCACCATCAGCACCGGAAATCACGCTGCTGTCTTTTGATTCGTCATTGCTGCACGCTGCCATGGAAAACACCATAGTACCAGCCATGGAGCACGCAAGAAACTTTTTCCAAAAACTCATTTCATTTTACCTCCAAAAATATGTGCATTTACAAGCACAATTACATATGTTACTATTATACCATACTTTTTTTACCTGTCAAGTATTTTTTAATGCGTATTCAACTAACTTTATTGCATTTTCAGCACTGGCGAACCGAAGCTCTTACCTGCCGCTTCTGCTGTATCCATACAGATGCGAGCTGGAATATTTTTTTAAAATCCACTTGCAAAGAGCGAAAAAAGATGGTATAATAAAATTGGTATATAATCTTTACATGAAAGGAGCCCTGCGGCAGACGCAGGGATATTATAGCTATTATGGATCAGACACGTTCAAAGGTTACTCAGTTTTTTCTCGCTTCTGTAAGCTTCATCTACCTTTTCATTATAGGCGGAATAAGTGTACTTTCTGCACTTTATACCGTAAGCATCCCAAATAATGCACTTCTGGCGGTAGTCCTTTCTCTTATCGGAATTCTTGCGATCTCTGCTATGCTCTATTCCCGCAGTCACCCCATAACCAAGTTCAGCTGTATGCTGCTTATGCCATGCCTGCTGCCCACCGTACTCCTTAACTTCGGTGAATGGGCTTTGATAGTTCCGCTGGCTGTTACCTGCCTGCTTATGTTCTTCTTCTCAGGTGTTGCGGAAACTCCGAAAACTGTTTTCGGCACTGTGTATCTGCTGCTCTATGTACTGGGTTCACTGGTATATTTCCTTGCAGTTTCACTGTTTTCTACCAACAGCACCTCTGTTCTTCTGGAGTCACGTGTTTCTGATTCCGGCGCATACCGTTATTCTCTTGTAAACACAGAGGACAGCTCCGGCGGCAGCACTGTAGTTAAAATCGCTCCCAACGACATGGATATCAACTTCTCAGTTATCTCCTTCCTTGCTGAAGGCTATGAGCGTAATGTCTACGTTGAACGTCCGATTCAATACGAAGTGGAGCTTGAATGGAAAACTATCGGACGTCAGGAGGTTACTTCCGAGCTTTGCGAGATCTCTGACAGCACAACTGTAAAGCTTACAGACGAAGCCAAGAGATCACTGGGATATGCAGAAAGTGCTGACGTTTATCTCCGTGATCTTTCTGACAGCACTCTGGCTAAGCTGGGCGTACCTGCGCAGACCGACGTGCTTTACCTGAACGGTGAACCATGCTTCCGATCTTATATTGCAGTTCTTGAGGAATATTTCTCATCCTCAGAGCGTGTATCTTCAGTATTCTAAACATCCCAAGGGTGTTTATAATAGACCAATGAATGAAAATATTATGGAGGTTAACATGAAAGAATTCTTCAAAGACATCCCGAAAATCCCTTATGAGGGCAAGGCGTCTACAAATCCCCTTGCATTCAAGTACTACAATCCCGATGAAGTGATCGGCGGCAGGACCATGCGTGAACAGCTGAAGTTCGCTCTGTCCTGGTGGCATACCATGGGCGGCGACGGTACAGATATGTTCGGCTGCGGCACTACTGACAAGACATGGGGCGAGGCTGACGCAACTGAGCGTGCAAAGGCTAAGGTTTACGCTGCATTTGAGATCATGGACAAGCTTTCCATCGACTACTACTGCTTCCACGACAGAGACCTGTCTCCTGAATACGGCAACCTCACTGATACAAATGCAAAGCTTGCTGAGATCGTAGACCTGTGCAAGGAGCTTCAGGACAAGACCGGCAAGAAGCTTCTCTGGGGCACAGCTAAGTGCTTTGATCATCCGAGATATATGCACGGCGCAGGCACATCTCCCAGCGCTGATGTATTTGCATATGCTGCTGCTCAGATCAAGAGCGCAATCGACGCTACAGTAAAGCTGGGCGGTCAGGGCTATGTATTCTGGGGCGGACGTGAAGGCTATGAGACTCTGCTCAATACTGATATGGAACTTGAGCTTGACAATATGGCTCGTCTTATGCACCTTGCTGTTGACTACGCAAGAAGCAAGGGCTTCACAGGCGATTTCTATGTAGAGCCTA
>JAZNOB010000020.1:0-15973 GCA_045580565.1 Ruminococcus sp. | reverse complement strand
GTACAGCTGCTCCCTTTCGCTTTCCGCAAAACCAAATAGTAAAATAAAAAGGCTCTCAACCAAAAGTTGGGGGGATTTTGACAATGTGCGGAGCACACCGACCAAGGCTCCCCTTAGTAAGGGGAGCTGTCACGCCTGCGGCGTGACTGAGGGGATTGTAAATACCCCAACATTTGATAGACAACCAATAAAAAAAGCTTCATACCGAAGTACGAAGCTTTGGAGGCGCCACCCAGATTTGAACTGGGGATCAGGGTGTTGCAGACCCACGCCTTACCACTTGGCTATAGCGCCGTTGGAGCGGATTACGAGGCTCGAACTCGCTACCTCCACCTTGGCAAGGTGGCGCTCTACCAGATGAGCTAAATCCGCAAAAAATGGCGATCTGGATGGGATTCGAACCCACGACCTCTGCCGTGACAGGGCAGCGTTCTAACCAACTGAACTACCAGACCGTATGGTGGAAGTTACAGGGCTCGAACCTGTGACCCTCTGCTTGTAAGGCAGATGCTCTCCCAGCTGAGCTAAACTTCCATCATTCCATTTTATTCATTCGCTGTATCTCTCAGCGACAAGATATATTATACACCATCTGAAGGCTTTTGTCAAGCCTTTTTTCGAAATTTCTCAAAAAAATTTTTTGACGCAAATCCGGCGGAATTGCGTGGTTTTTGAAGCAAGAGGAAAAATCTCTCCAAAAAAATTGCAGAATTAACTTCTTGCTATTGATTTATTCCGGCTTACAGTTTATAATAATAGTGATATATATTTATATGTATCTACTGAGGAAAGGAAAAGAATATCATGATAAATTTATACGACCTGTCAGGCGTATGGGAGCTGTCTCTTGCACAGATGAAATGCGGGATCCCAAGCGCCTTTAACGATACTATAAGCCTTCCCGGTACTACCTCCCTTGCCAAAAAGGGTGTGTACAACACTAAACGGGAAACCGGATTTCTTACTGACGAATATGCCTTTGAGGGACAGGCTTGGTTCAGAAAGAAGATCTATATTGATCCGGACTATGTAGGCAAGCCCATAAAGCTTACTCTCGAACGCACAAGACTGACTCAGCTCTGGATAAACGGCGTGTATGCAGGCAATGAGGACAGCCTATGTACTCCTCATGTTTACGATATCACCGAATATGTGAATAAACCTCTTATAGAAATAGTAGTATGCGTTAAGAATACTGACTACCCCACAAAGGGCGGACACCTCACTTCTCCCGATACCCAGTCCAACTGGAACGGTATAACAGGCGAGATAAGCCTTAAAGTGATGGATGACGTTTACGTGGATGATATTCAGGCTTATCCTGATATCGAAAGCAAAAGCGTTACACTTAAAATGAAGCTCCATGGCGCATCTCATGCAGCACTCTCCGTAACAGGCAATGCAACGGAGGAGGATGAGCACGACTGTATCCCTGCATTTTCAGGAGAGATCTTCGCCGATGAAAACGGCTGCGTTTCCGCAGAGATCCCTCTCGGAGATGAAATATACCTTTGGAGCGAATACACTCCGGCTCTGTATTTCCTGTGGCTGCGTGTAAATGATTCCGATTCTGAGATGATATCATTCGGTCTCCGTGACATGAAGGCAAAGGGACATGAGTTTACCGTGAACGGACAGAAGACTATGCTCAGAGGAAAGCATGACGGTCTTATCTTCCCGCTGACAGGATTCGCCCCTACAGACCCCAATGAATGGATACGCATTCTTTCCATTGCTAAGGATTACGGCATAAATCACTATCGTTTCCACACCTGCTGTCCGCCGGAGGCTGCATTCGTTGCAGCTGACGTTCTGGGCATATATATGGAGCCTGAGCTGCCTTTCTGGGGTACTCTTACAGCAGAAACAGACGAAAACCACAACGCTGAGGAGCAGCAGTACCTCATAGACCTTGGCTTTAAAATGCTGAAAGCTTTCGGCAATCACCCGTCATTTGTGATGTTCTCCCTCGGCAATGAGCTTTGGGGAAGTGCAGAGAGAATGGGCGAGATAATCCGTGGCTATCGTAATGCCGACCCACGCCATCTGTACACACAGGGCTGCAACAACTTCCAGCACTACCCACAGATAATTCCTGAGGACGATTTCTATGTAGGTGTAAGACTCAGCAAGCACCGTCTCATCCGTGGTTCTTACGGAATGTGCGACGCTCCTCTGGGTCACATCCAGACAGACCGTCCCGGCACAAGGCACTGCTATGACAGCATGATCATCCCTGAAGCTGCCGAGAACAGCAATGCTGATAATGTAAAAGAAATCGAGATCCAGTACGGTACAGGCGTTAAAAAGGTGAAGGTAAACAGCGGTGCGGATGGACTTATCCCGTCAGTGCCAGTTGTTACCCACGAAATAGGTCAGTACGCTGTATATCCGGATTTCAAGGAAATAGAAAAGTACACAGGCGCACTGAAAGCACGTAACTTCGAGATTTTCTGTGAGCGTCTCACCGAAAAGGGGATGCTCTCTCAGGCAGAGGATTTCTTCCGCTGCTCAGGACTTCTTTCAGCTGCGTGTTATAAGGAAGAGCTTGAAGCTGCTATGCGTTCAGAATATGTTGCAGGCTTTCAGCTTCTTGACTTACAGGATTTCAGCGGTCAGGGCACAGCTCTTGTCGGTATGCTCGACGCATTCATGGACAATAAGGGTCTTATTTCACCTGAGGAATGGAGAATGTTCTGCTCTGACGGTGTTGTTCTTGCAAAGTTTGACGAATATGTTCTTACAGCAGGCGAAACCTTTACAGCAGATATCGCCATGAGAAGATACGGCTTGGATAATCTCAGCGGCGCAGAGGTTACATGGATGCTCCTTTCCGATGACGGTACTGAGCTTGGATGCGGTACACTCAGCGTTCCGGAGGAAAATATCGGTCTCACGAATATCGGCACTATAGAGGTACAGATTCCGGAAACAGACCGTGCCCAGAGACTTCACCTTATCCTGTCCGTAACTGATACAGAGATATGCAACGCATACGACCTGTACCTCTACCCGAAGCAGGAAGCTCCGGAAATGCACTCAGACAGTGTAACTGTTACCTGCGATTATAACGAAGCACTGACTGCCCTTGAAAAGGGCGGAAAGGTTCTCTTTATGCCAAATGAAGTGAAAGACGCTATCGAAGGCTTCTACTGCACCGACTTCTGGTGCTATCCCATGTTCCGTGACATCTGTGAGTGGATGAACAAGCCTGTCGCAGTAGGCACGATGGGACTTTGCATTGACGAGGAGCATCCGGCACTTGAAGGCTTCCTCAGCGAGCATCACAGCACACCTCAGTGGTACGATATCGTAAGTCATGCTGACTGCGCTGTGCTTGACGATATGCCAGCAGGATACCGTCCCATCGTTCAGATGATAGACAACTTCGACCGCAATCACCGCCTTGGCATTCTCTTTGAAGCGAAAATGGGTGAGGGCAGACTTCTCGTATGCACAAGCCGTCTCAGCGAGATCATGGAGCGTTCTGAGGTAAGACAGTTTGCGGCTGGTATAATGAAGTATGTAAATTCCGATGGATTTGCACCTGAAACAGAAATCACAAAGGAGCAGCTTCAGAGGCTGTTCGGATAAAGGAGAATTATCATGAAAAGAATAGGAATTATCGGCGCAATGCCATCAGAGCTTGCAGACATCCGTGCTGCACTGCCGGATTCTCAGATCGTAAAGAAGGCCGGCTTTGAGTATTATGTAAACAAGGTATCCGAGGATACAGAGGTCATCCACGTATGCAGCGGCATCGCTAAGGTGAATGCTGCCGTATGCACACAGGCTCTTATCGACACATTCACTCCGGACGCTGTAGTAAACGCAGGTATTGCCGGCGGCATGAACCGTGAGGTAAAGGTTTGCGATATCGTTATCTCAAACGAGGTCTGCCCTCACGACCTTGACCTGCATTTTCTGGTAGATTATCCGCCTTACTGCGGAATCTACAAGTCCGACGAGAAGCTTATGAAGCTGGCGGCTGAATGCTGTGACAGCTTTGGTGTAAACCACTTCTACGGCAGGATAGTTTCCGGCGAGGCGTTTATCTCTGACAATGCTGTGAAACAGTCCATTCAGGAAAGACTTACACCTCATGCAGTTGATATGGAAAGCGCAGCTGTAGGTCACTGCTGCTACCTGAATGATGTGCCTTACGTAAGCGTGCGCTGCATTTCTGACAATGCAGACGATGAGGGCGAAATGTCCTTCGACCAGTTCGAGAAGATCGCTGCTAAGCGTGTAGCTGATGTGGTTATCGAGATGGCGAAGAGGTTCTGATAAAAATTCAAAAACCGTCCTGTCGGATCATGATTCCGGCAGGACAGTTTATTTTATGTATTTGATTGTAAATTGTAGTTTATATATGCCGAAGGCACACCACGAAAGCCTCCCCTTACTAAGGGGAGGTGGCACGCCGAAGGCGTGACGGAGGGGATTGCGGGTAGAAAAGTAGGCTGAAATTTCAGCGTTACTACGCTTTTTACAATCCCCTCAGTCAGCTGCACTGACAGCTCCCCTTACTAAGGGGAGCCTTGGGCGGTGCGCTTTGCGCATTTGCTTTGCACGCTAAACTACAATTTATACTCCCTCAACATTCAACACTGAACCTTTGCAAGAATCCATTCAAAGCACAAAAAAGTGCTCATACTAATGTATGAGCACTTACTGGTTGGGGTGGAAGGATTTGAACCCTCGAATAACGGAGTCAGAGTCCGCTGCCTTACCGCTTGGCGACACCCCAGTTTATTTTGTTTTCGCTGTCTGTCTCACTCAGCTTTATTATTATAGCACAGACGGAAACATTTGTCAAGCCTTTTTTTCAATTTTTTTCGAAAAAAATCAGATTTTTTTCGAACCTTCTAAATACCACGCAATTCCGCCGTTTTCTCTATTATGATATCCAGCTTCTTGACAAATATACATAGGTATAGTAAAATAATAAATAGAAAAAATCGAAAAGGAGTCTTGTAAATGCAATGTATAAACTGCGGAAGAGAGCTTCCGCCTGATACTGCAAGATGCCCCTACTGCATTCGCTCCGATGAGGAAAAAGCTGAACGCAAAACCGAAAGACGTAAGATTTATTATACACTGGGATTCTGTGCGCTGATTCTGACGCTTGTCACCGCAGCTGTGCTCATATTCATGCCCAGAAGCTCATTCAGGCGTGATATGGAAAACGCCGAAAACTGCTATTCTGTAGCGGCACTCTGCGAAAGCTCTCCTGCCGAAGCCGGCGAAAGCCGTTACCAGCTCATCCTGATGGATGCTGCTGACGAAATAGCCGAAAGATACGACGCTCTCACCAGCGGCTACAACCAGACTGTCACTGCCCTCAGACAGCTTTACCTTGCTGACAATCTGGTAGTACGTGACCATGTGGAGGATATCTGGGCTGATGTTGAACGCAGACGCTTTATCCAGCTGCTTAACCACAAGCGCACTGAAAATGGTGCTGGCGAGCTTGTGTGGGATGATGATATCACCAGTGCTGCCGAAAGCATTGCAGACGAATACGCTGCGGCAGGCATGGATTACCAGAACAATATGAAAAGGCTTATACAGAATCTTCTGCCGGATATTGAGTCGATATCTGCCTTCAGTGTTTTCAGTTCCATAAACGCTCAGGATGCTGTAGTAAAATATGAGGAACAGTCCGATGCGGAAAGCTCCACCGACCTTATATATGGTGACGGAATAGCTCTCGCCGGAATCGACGCAATGTACGACTACAGCACCGGTACATGGAGCTTCTTTATTCTTGCACAGTAACAGAAAGGATCTGCACTATGATACGCAATTGCTTCGATATAGATATTTCTTCTGTAAAAACGCCCTGCTTCATTACAGACGAGCGGCTCCTGAAACGAAACGGCGAGATCCTCAGATATGTACAGCAGGAGACCGGATGCAGGATACTCCTTGCTCAGAAGGCATTCTCAATGTACCGCACCTATCCTCTGCTCCGTGAATATCTTGCAGGAACTACCGCAAGCGGACTTTATGAGGCAAGGCTGGGCTTTGAGGAGTTCGGCGGCGAGGTTCATGTATTCTCGCCCGCCTTTACCAAAGAGGATATGGCTGAGCTTGTAAAGATAAGCGACCATATAGTTTTCAACACCCTCAGCCAGTGGCAGCAGCATAAGGAGACTATAAAAGCTTCGGGAAGAAATATTTCCTGCGGCGTGAGGATAAACCCTGAATATGCGGAGGTTGAAACCGACCTTTACAATCCCTGTATACCCGGTTCACGGATGGGCACACGTGCTGAAAGCTTCACTGACGAGCTGTTCGAGGGTCTGGAGGGTATACACTTCCATACAATGTGCGAGCAGAACTCTGATGTTTTAGAGCGCACTCTGCCTCATGTTATCGAAAAGTTCGACCACTACCTCAGAAAGTGCAAGTGGATAAACTTCGGCGGCGGTCATCACATTACACGTGAGGATTACGATGTGGAAAAACTCATCCGCTGCATAAAAATGATGCAGGAACGCTACGGAGCACAGATCTACCTCGAACCCGGTGAAGCCGTTGCACTGAACGCAGGCTTCCTTGTAACATCTGTCCTTGATTTTGCAGATAACGGTATGCCTGCGGCTATTCTGGACGCATCTGCCGCTTGTCATATGCCGGATGTTCTTGAAATGCCCTACCGTCCGCACATCATCGGCAGCGGTGAAGCAGGCGAAAAGAAGTACACCTACCGTCTCGGCGGCAACACCTGTCTTGCAGGCGATATTCTGGGCGACTATTCATTTGATGAGCCGCTGAAAGCCGGCGACAGGCTCATCCTCTGCGATATGGCGATATACTCCATGGTTAAGACAAACACCTTCAACGGTATGCCTCTGCCGGATATTGCTTTACACAAGGAGGACGGCACGATAGAAATAGTAAAACGCTTCACCTATGAGGACTTTAAATGCAGACTATAATAAATGGCTATGACATATCCTGCTGCACTCTCTGCCCCAGAGAATGCGCTGCTGACCGCACCACATCATACGGAGTCTGCGGATGCGATGACAAGCTTCGTGCCGCAAGAAGCGCACTCCATCAATGGGAAGAACCCTGCATAAGCGGAAGCAAAGGCTCCGGCACTATCTTCTTCTCCGGATGCAGTCTCAGCTGCTGCTTCTGTCAGAACAGGCAGATAAGCCATGAGGGCTTCGGCATGGAGATAAGCACCAAGCAGCTTTGCCGGTGTATGCTTGATTTACAGGAACAGGGTGCGCATAACATAAACTTTGTAACAGGCACTCATTTCGTTCCGTGGATAATCGAAGCTGTCAGAAGCGTAAAGAACAGGCTTCATATCCCTATCGTATGGAACAGCAGCGGCTATGAGACAGTTAAAACACTCCGCAGCCTCAGCGGTATAGTAGATATCTACCTGCCGGATTTCAAGTATCTGTATCCTGCTACCGCCAAGGAATATTCATGGGCAGCGGACTATCCTGAATGTGCAGAGGCGGCTCTTATAGAGATGCACAGACAGACCGGAAAGCCTCAGCTTGACGAAAACGGCATCATGAAAAAGGGACTTATCGTAAGGCATCTTGTACTGCCGGGACACAGGCATGAATCTATGGCAATACTTCAAAGGCTTACGGAGATTCTTCCAAAGGACGAGTTTCTCATAAGTCTTATGGGACAGTACACGCCGCCGGCGGAAAAACTGCCCTACAAAAACCTCAACCGACGCCTTACCTCAATGGAATATGACAGCGTACTCAGATGCGCTGAAAAGCTCGGGCTTGAGGGCTTCTCTCAGGAGCTTTCATCTGCCGGGGCACATTATACACCTGAATTTGATCTGGAGGGACTTGAAAATGACTAAAAGCAAAAAGCTTCCGGTTATACTTACTATTTATACAGTCTGCCTGTTCGCAGTATGGGCGACATATACGCTTCTCTTAAAGCCTGTTATATGCGGAGCTTTAGGCGAGACGACCGCCATATCCTCGCTCCTCAGAAACGGCGTTATAAAGAATCTTGTGTGGACAGTGCCAGCAGCTTTTCTTATCACGAAATACAAGGAAAACTGCATGGTGTCACTTAAAGGTATGTTTACCAAAGCCTCAAAGGGCTGGCAGACCTATCTCGTGATATTCCCGTGTTTTGTGGTATACATACTTATAGGTGCGCTCAGAGGCGGCGGAATCAGCATATCCGAGAGTTTCGGCATTGACAGCATTATCACCGTATTGTTTGTAGGTCTTACAGAGGAGATCGTATTCCGTGGATGGCTGCTCAATGCCACTGTAAAGGAAGATGATACTCCCAAAAGACAATACATAGCAATCGCTCTCAACGCTCTGGCTTTCCTCTGCATCCACTTCCCTATCTGGATCTCAAAGGGCGAATTTGTATCCTCATTTACAAGTCTCGGTTTCCTGAGCATCCTTGTACTGAGCGTGCTGTTCAGCATAGTTTTCATCAGGACGAAGAATCTGATACTTCCTATAGCCCTTCATATGTTCTGGGATCTGCTTGTGTTTATGCTTATGTAATATTTCAGCAGCGCTTTTACGGCGCTGCTTTTTTGTTGGATGAATTGAAAATTGTAGTTAGCGGTCAGATAACAATGTGCGAAGCACACCGCATAAGGCTCCCCTTAGCAAGGGGAGCTGTCAGCGAAGCTGACTGAGGGGATTGCCGCCCAGCGAGAAAAACCTGAATTTTTGGTTAGTTCCACCCTATGCAATCCCCTCCGTCACGCCTGCGGCACGCATAAACTACAATTCCCCTCTCCTCCTCCCACAATGAAATACAGATGAAAATGCAGTGAAAGCCCTTGACATTCATCCGAAATCGGACTATAATATATACAGATGCAGTCCGAATCCGGACTCGATATATAAAGGAGGCGCTTCTATGAATAAGATAAAGGCTCAGCTTGAAACCATGAATCAGCAGATAAAGGAGCTTACACATTTATATCACGACAGAGCGATCAGATCCAATATATCAGAAAACGAATTCTGGGTATGGTACACCCTAATAATCTACTCCGGAGACTACTCTCAGCAGGATATATGCAGCATCCTCTCACTGCCGAAGCAGACTGTAAACTCTATCGTATCTAACCTTGTAAAGAAAAATTACGCCTATCTTGAAACAGATACAAACGCCAGAAACCGCAAGCTCGTCCGGCTTACTGAAAACGGAGCGGAAATCGGAAAGGCGATCGTCTCCGATGTGTACAGCTCCGAGGAAAAGGCATTTTCACGGCTTGACGAACATGAACGTGACGCGTTTATCAGCCTGCTGAAAAAATATGCAGCTCTTCTTGATGATGAATTCAGCAGAAATTCAGAGGTGCAGGAATAGACGTCAGTATCATGGACATTATATAAGGAGAAAAGGTACATGAAAAAAGGCAGATTCAAAGAATGGCTGAATATGAATAAAGAAAAAATCAAAGGCATTATAATCAAGACCCTCAGACTTATCACTAACCCAAGATTCCTGCTTTGCTTCGGTCTGGCGTGGATAATAACCAACGGTTGGGCATACGCTATGCTGGGACTTAGCGCTGTATTCAAGATAGGCTGGATGGCAGCGGTTTCAGGAACATATCTTACGATCATCTGGTTTCCCTTTACTCCGGAGAAGATCATTACAACAGCACTGTCGATTTTCCTCCTGCAAAAAATATTTCCAAACGACGAGAAAACTCTCGCCGTACTCAAAAAGCTCTATGCAGACCTTAAAATAAAGGCAAAGGACAAAAAGGAAAAGAAGCAAGCTGAAAAAACTGAAGAAAAACAATAAGGCACACAGCATCAATAAGCCGTGTGCCTTTTTTGTGTTAAATTATCGTTCCGCCGCCTACAACGTATTCGCCGTCGTAAAGCACTACAGCCTGTCCGGAAGCTACAGCTCTCTGAGGCTCGTCGAAAACTACCCTTATCCTGCCATCCGGAAGCTGAGTTACCGTGGCAGGCTGTTCCTTCTGGTTGTAGCGTATCTTCGCATAAAGCCGCATTTCGCCCTCTATCCTGTCAAACGGGATAAGATTCACGTCCTCGGCAATGACTTCCCTTGAAAACAGGTCCTCATTGCTGCCGATATAGACTGTATTGGTCTGTGCACACTTGCCGCATACGTAGGCAGGCTTTCCCAGTGCAATTCCAAGACCCTTTCTCTGACCGATAGTGTAGCTTATAACGCCCTTATGCTGACCTATAACATTTCCCTGCATATCACAGTAATTGCCGCAGGGATAGGTTCTGCCGGTATGTCTTTCGATAAAGCCCACATAATCGCCGTCCGGTACAAAGCATATATCCTGACTTTCTTTTTTGTGCGCACTTACAAAGCCTCTCTCCTCGGCTATTGCCCTTATCTGCTCCTTGCTTTCAAAATCACCAAGAGGAAAACAAATACGAGAAAGCTGCTCCTGAGTGAGAAAATACAGAACATAGGTCTGGTCTTTCGCAGTATTCCTTGCCTTTCGTAGAAGGAATCTTCCGTCCTCACGCTGTTCAGTTCTTGCGTAGTGACCTGTTACAAGCTTATGGCAGTTAAGCTCCTTTGCCTTTTCGAGAAGTGCACCAAATTTCAGATATCTGTTGCAGCGAATACATGGGTTAGGTGTTGCGCCGGCTTCATATATGCTTACAAAAGGCTCTATTACCTTTTCCGCAAATATATCCTCCATAGGATAAACATAATGCTCCATATGAAGCCTTCCGGCTACAGAAGCTGCATCCCTTGCATTATCCTCCGAACCGCACTTGCCCTCGGAATCCTCTGCTGTGAAAAGGGTCATAGTTGCACCAACGCATTCATAGCCCATTTCCTGCATGAGTACGGCAGATACGGAACTGTCCACGCCGCCGCTCATTGCAATAAGCGCCCTGCTCATTTGCCAAGCTCCAGCATTCTGTCCATACAGTGTTTTGCTTTCAGGCGCATATCCTCGCTCATGGTGATCTCCTCGCCTGCTGTGCCCTTTATAACATTCAGCACATCGGTGAGAGTTGTCAGCTTCATGTCATGACAGACGCAGTACTTTGACAGAGGATAGAACATCTTGTCCGGATGTGCAAGCTGAAGATGCTGCACGATACTGTTTTCTGTACCGATGATGAATTCCTTTGCGTCAGATTTTGCGGCATAGTCCATGATGCCTGTTGTACTGCCGGCATAATCCGCCTGAGAAACAACTGCCGAAACACATTCAGGATGCACAAGGAACTTCGCCTCCGGATGTGCAGCCTTTGCCTTTTCTACAGCTTCGGGAGTCATTGCACCGTGTACAGGACATCCGCCCTTTATCATGACTATCTCCTTATCAGGAACCTGCTTCTGAACAAAATCGCCCAGATTGCAGTCCGGTATAAAGAGGATCTTCTTTTCTTCCATCTTTTTGAGGATCTGCACCGCAGAGGAGGATGTAACACATACATCGCACAGTGTTTTCAGTGCAGAAGTAGTATTCACGTATGCAACTACTGCATGGTCAGGATACTTCTTTTTAAGCTCTGCAAGCTCTTCCACTGAAAGCTGCTCCGCCATGGGACATCCTGCGTCAGGTGCAGACAGGTAAACAGTCTTATCCGGTGAGAATATCTTCACAGTTTCCGCCATAAAACGCACACCGCACATAATGACATTCTTCTGCGGAACGTCCATAGCCTTTGTGCTGAGCGCAAAGGAATCGCCGGTAAAGTCGGCAATTTCCAGAATATCCGGTGTCTGATAGCAGTGCGCCAGAATGCAGAAATCCTTTTCCTTTTTAAGACGGAATATCTCCTTCTGAATATCAGCTGTTGTCATGATTATTCGTCATCTCCCTCGTCACCGTGACCGTGGTCGTGACAGCAAGCACAGTCGCCGTCGCAGAACTGGGACTTGTCATATTCGATGCCGTTCTTGTCGTAGTAGTCCTTTACAGCAGACTTTACAGCCTCCTCTGCAAGTACAGAGCAGTGGATCTTGTGAGCCGGAAGTCCGTCCAGTGCTTCAACTACAGCCTTATTTGTAAGAGTCAGAGCCTCGGAAATAGGCTTGCCCATGATCATCTCTGTAGCCATAGAGCTTGCTGCAATTGCAGAACCGCAGCCGAATGTCTTGAACTTTACATCAACGATAATATCATTCTCAACCTTCAGGTAAACCTTCATGATATCGCCGCACTTAGCGTTTCCTACTTCGCCGATACCGTCTGCATTTTCAATTTCTCCTACATTTCTCGGATTGCGGAAATGATCCATTACCTTTTCACTGTATAACATATTCTTTTACTCCCTTTTCAAGATCTTCCCATACGGGTGATAATTTTCTCAGATATTCAACAACCTTAGGTACATTCTCAATGATATGAGCCATTTCCTCAGGTGTATTGTATTCGCTTACAGACAGTCTCAGTGAGCCGTGTGCAACCTCATGCGGCAGACCGATCGCCAGCAGAACATGGCTCGGATCAAGTGAACCGGAGGTACACGCAGAACCGGAGGACGCTGCGATTCCTGCGTCATCCAGCAGCAGAAGCAGAGACTCGCCCTCGATACCCTCAAAGCAGAAGTTCACTGTACCCGGAACACGCTTTTCTCTGTCGCCGTTAAGCTTGCTATGAGGAATCTTAGAAATACCCTCAATAAGCATTTCACGCATAGCGGTTATCTTTTCCATGTTCTCGTCCATATGAGCCACAGCCTCTTCAAGAGCCGCCGCCATACCAACTATAGCCGGAACGTTTTCTGTACCTGCTCTCTTTCCTCTTTCCTGTGCGCCGCCTTCAATGAGGTTTGTCAGCGCAACGCCCTTCTTTACATAAAGCGCACCTACACCCTTAGGGCCGTGGAACTTATGACCGGACAGAGACAGCATATCAATATTCATTTCCTTTACATCAACCGGAACATGAGCCACAGCCTGTACAGCGTCTGTATGGAAAAGAACGCCCTTCTCTCTGCACACAGCACCGATCTCAGCTATGGGCTGGATAGTGCCTATCTCGTTGTTTGCAAACATGATAGTTACAAGGCAGGTATCCTCACGGATAGCGTCTGCAACCTCTTCGGCAGTTACAACACCGTTCTCATGAACGTCCAGGAGTGTTATCTCGTAGCCCTGCTTCTGGAGCTTGTTCAGAGTATGCAAAACAGCGTGATGCTCAAATGCAGTTGAAATGATGTGCTTCTTGCCCTTGCGTGCGCCGATAACAGCAGCAGACATGATAGCCTGATTGTCAGCCTCGCTGCCGCCGGATGTGAAGTAGATCTCACGTGTTTCAGCGTTCAGAGCCTTTGCGACCTTTGCTCTTGCTTCTTCAAGAGCAGTCTTTGCCTCCTGACCGAAGCTGTACAGACTGGACGGATTGCCGTATACAACGTCCAGATAGGGCATCATAGCTTCCTTTGCCGTTTTACTCATCATAGTGGTAGCGGCGTTGTCAGCATAAACCTTCATTATATCTCTTCCTTTCAAATTCCCATTTAATTTATAGGATATTATGATAAAAAAATATGCAGATCTCAGAGGAAATTTTCCCCTTAAACTCTGCCCTCAAGCAGATCTCTCAGCGAAACCTTGTCCAGATAATCATTGATAAGATTATCAAGCTTCTGCCACATAGGAAATGTAAGGCAGTTAGCCACATTCTGGCAGCCCGTTTCACCATCGGAAAAACCGTGGCACGAAACCGGCGTAAGTCCGCCCTCAGTCAGCCTGAGTATTTCACCTATGCAGTATTCCTCAGCCTTTCTCAGCAGCTTATAGCCTCCGTCCTTGCCTCTGAGACTCGTAAGCATTCCGCCCTTATTGAGCATAGAGACAATTGATTCCAGATACTTCATTGATACCCGCTGACGCTCTGCAATGGATTTCAGTGAGATATAGCCCTCATTCTCATGCTGCGCAAGGTCAAGCATAACTCTCAGCGCATATGTTCCCTTTGTGGAAATCATCATAAGGGTCACCTCCCTCTATATTATCATTGACTATTATACACCCTAATTCCTATCCTGTCAATAGGGATTACAAACTTTCCGCATTTTACATATATTATTGACCTCCGCACAGGGCTTATATGTATTATTAACTAACCGTAAAATCTGGATAAAGCTCTTGATATGTAAAAATTATAGTGGTATAATATAGCATTGTACACCAAAGGCAGGAGGAACGTATATGCTTCAGAATTTGAGAAAAAATCTTATCGGCGATAAAGCCTTTTACAGAAGGGTGCTGTACCTTGCAGTGCCTATGATAATACAGAACGCTGTGACCAGCTTTGTAAGCTTCCTTGACAATATCATGGTAGGTCAGATAGGCACTGAGCAGATGTCCGGCGTTGCTATTGTAAACCAGCTTATATTCGTATTCAATATCGCCGTATTCGGCGGAGTTTCCGGCGCAGGCATTTTCGGAACACAGTATTACGGCAAGGGCGACTATGAGGGTCAGAAGCACGCTTTTCGATTCAAGATGTATGCCGTCCTTGTAATATCCGCAATCGCACTGCTGCTCTTCGGCTTCCTTGACAAGGAGCTGATATCCCTTTACCTCAGTGACAGCGGAAGCGTTGGCGACATAACACTTGCCCTTCAGTACGGTCAGGAATATCTGCTGGTAATGCTTACTTCGCTCATACCATTTGCAGTATGTCAGGCGTATGTAAGCACTATCCGTGAGACGGGTCAGACCCTTGTACCTATGATCGCAAGTGCAGCTGCCGTTGCAATAAACCTTATCCTTGATTTTGCACTTATCTTCGGAATCGACGGAATCGTTCCGGCAATGGGTGTAAGGGGTGCGGCTCTTGCTACAGTGATCGCACGTATTGCCGAATGTATAATCGTACTCATCTGGACTCATACCCACAAGGAGCGGAATCCCTACATCAAGGGCGCATACAGAAGCTTCAGGATTCCCGGCGATATATGCAAATCTATCTTCAGGAAGGGCACTCCTCTTATGCTCAACGAAATGCTCTGGGCAGCAGGTATGGCTGTAGTTGTACAGTGCTATGCTGTAAGAGGTCTTGAGGTCGTGGCTGCACAGAATATTTCCTCAACCATTACCAATCTGTTCAATATAGTATACATCCAGCTTGGATGCAGTATTTCCGTTATTGTAGGACAGAGCCTTGGTGCAGGCAGGCTTGATGAAGCCAAGGACTACGCACGCAAGATGATATTCTTCTGCGTGGCATGCTGCATTGTATTTGCGGGACTTATGGCTATTGTGGGCGGCTTCTTCCCATCTATCTACAACACCGAAGAAAGCATTCGTCAGCTTGCCAGAAACTTTATATTTGTAGCTGCTCTGGCAATGCCTTTGTGTGCATTCTCCCACTGTTCCTACTTCACACTGCGTTCCGGCGGAAAGACCGGCATAACCTTTCTTTTCGACAGCGGCTACACATGGGTGATACTCATTCCCTTTGCATATGTGCTGTCACGTTTCACCGACCTGCCGATAATAACTGTATTCTTCCTTGTGCAGTTTACCGAGGTGTTCAAGGTAATAATCGGATTCTTCATGATAAGAAGCGGAATTTGGCTTCAGAATATCGTAACCAAAAAGACGGATAATGCTGCATAAAACAAGCACCTGCGCCCATAATAGCAGCAGGTGATGTAAGTGCTGATGTTTATACTGGGACTTATTTCCGGAGGTGCAGCAGGCCTTTTTGCAGCGGCTATGTGTTTTGCGGCAAGACTTGGCGACACGGGAGATGAACGTGAAAAATAAGAGGGCTGTGATAAACGTTGGGGAAGTATAAATTGTAGTTTATATATGCCGAAGGCACACCACGAAAGCTTCCCCTTAGTAAGGGGAGGTGGCACGCCGGAGGCGTGACGGAGGGGATTGCGGGTAGAAAAGTAGGCTGAAATTTCAGCGTTACTGCGCTTTTTACAATCCCCTCAGTCAGCTGCGCTGACAGCTCCCCTTACTAAGGGGAGCCTTGGGCGGTGCGCTTTGCGCATTTGCTTTGCACGCTAAA
>JAZNOB010000019.1:0-3786 GCA_045580565.1 Ruminococcus sp. | reverse complement strand
GGAGGTTCAAGTCCTCTTATCCGCACCAAAACGACTTCATCTTATGATGGAGTCGTGTTTTATTTCATGTATTTAATGTATGAAAGCGGTGGGTTTGTGAGAAAAACTGTTAAGGCTGTGATAGCTGTATCAGCTGCTGTTATTGTGATATGTGCAGTGTTTTTAGTTTTGGTCTGGAATGGCATTATTCAGTTAAACGGTCATTCTTCTGACAAATACGCTGTAAAGGGCGTTGACGTTTCTTCATATCAGGGAGAAATTGACTGGAATACGCTTGCTTCTGAGGATATATCATTTGTTTTTATGAAAGCCACGGAGGGAAGTTCTTTTGTTGATGAATGCTTTGAATATAATTTTGAAGAGGTACAGAAAACAGAGCTTGCAGCAGGAGCATATCACTTTTTCAGCTATGACAGTGAGGGCATAACACAGGCTGAAAATTTTATAAAAACCGTACAGCCTTTTGAAGGAATGCTGCCGCCGGTAGTTGATCTTGAATTTTACGGTGATAAGGAGAAGAATCCGCCTGCAAGGGAAATTGTTGAAATACAGTTGAAAGCAATGCTGGATACTTTGGAGGAACATTATAAATTAAAGCCTATTATTTACGCAACTGAAAAATCCTATGAATTGTATCTTTCAGGTGATTATGAAGAATATGACATCTGGATAAGAAATGTTATCACGAAGCCGGAATTGTCTGACCAGCGGGACTGGACTTTCTGGCAATATACAAACCGTGAACGTCTGAGTGGCTATTCAGGCAAAGAAAAGTACATAGATATTAATGTGTTTAACGGCAGCCCGGAGGAATTCGGCGAGTATTTAGACTGCAATTCCTATAAATAAAATCACGACCGCAAGGATCAAATCCCTGCGGTCATTTTGCATTATACAGATTTCTTTTCATCCATCCACTTTTTCATGGACTCAACTGCCTTTTCGGCGTCACGAACACCGATGTCATAAACATTCTGGAGCTTTTCAGGATCCTTTTCCAGTCTGCCAATTTCAAGTGGATTCTCTGGGCGGATAACAAAAATTTCGCCATTTTTCTCCATTTGACAGATGCGCTTCACTGTCTCATTGTAATTGTTGTGACGATTCAGAAGTGCCTCGGCAAACTTGGGATACTTTCTGTAGGCAAGCTTTGCCAGAGCTTTCATTTCTTCTCTTTTAACATAACTGCTGTCACGGGTAAGAACTACCACATTATGCTTATACCCCATCTTCTGGAATGCCTCTACCGGAACGCTGTCTGTGCAGCCGCCGTCAAGATACTTCTCGCCGTTTATGTCAACAAGCCTTGAAAAGTACGGCAGAGAAGCAGATGCTCTCATCACCTCAATATCCCTGTGCATATCCTCAATGGGCAGATATTCAGCCTTGCCGGTACGTACATTGCTGCATCCGCAGTAGAATTTTGTACTGCTGTTTCTGAATGTATCGTAATCGAAAAGATCAAGCTTATCAGGAATGTCGTGATAGCAGAACTGTTCTCCTACGATATCGCCCGTCTTTATCCAGTTGCTTATGCTTATAAAACGCTTGTCCATGCAGTATTTTTTATAGTAGCGGAGATTTCGTCCTTTTTGTCCGGATACAAATGTTCCGCCGTGAATTGCGCCTGCGGAAACGCCTATAACTCCGTCAAATGTAATATTATGCTCCATAAATACGTCCAGAACGCCTGCGGTGTAGATGCCTCTCATTCCGCCGCCTTCGAGGACTAAGCCGAATCTGCTGCTCATGATGATTTCTCCTTTAGTGAATTTGTGTATATTATTGTATCACAATCGGGCAGATTTTTCAAGTATCAGTCGGTGATTTTATACTTTACCTTAGTGAATTTATTTGAGCCGATGACCATTGTGTTCTTATCGAAGCTTTTGGAAAGCTGCGATGTTACCATAAATTCCTTTGAAACCTCTACCAGATATTCCCGTCCTGCACGTTTTACAAGATACCAGCTTTCAGGATTATTCATCTGGTCAACGGATTCAAACAGTCCGAATGCAGGCATTACAGTCCATTCAAGGATATTTTCGATCTTGCTCAGTTTCTTTTTGCGAATGAGAGGTACGATCTCCTCGGCGTCCGGAAATTTTGCAAGAACGGCAGCGTCCTGCTTGCTGCGGCACTTGCCTGTCTTTGTGTAGTCATCAAGGTTTATGGCTTCTTTAATAGTATCAAGTGAAAGCTCGTCATCGTCGCTGAGAAGATAGTCGATGCTCACACTCAGCAGCTTAGCGACAGCCTTTATATTATCAATGTCAGGCATGCCCTTATCTGATTCCCATTTTGCCACAGCGGAACGTGATACCATCAGCTTTTCAGCAAGCTTCTCCTGAGAGAGTCCTGATTCCTTACGTGCGTTTTTAAGCTTTTCTCCAAATGTCATATGAGTGACCTCCTTGTGATTTATGTCTCTATTATAAGCCTGCCTGAGAAAAAACGCAATAAACTATCCGTCGCAGGACTGTTACGCTCCGTAACATGTGGAAATTGCGTGGTTTTTTACTTATCGACCGATAGTGTGAAATCGCATTTATTTCCGGTTTCCAGTGTTTCAGTTCTTGTGAATTTTATCTTTGACAGACTGCCGAAGCAATAATTGTCTGTTATGCAAAAGGAATGTATAAGCTCAGGACATCCGCAAAGTCTGCAATATCTGCAATATATACAGTCTGTAATATCGAATTTTACAGTACCTTTGGGAGAGTCATAGAATGTCTGTCTGAAGCCTCCGCTTTCGCCGAACATGCTTTCAGCCATTGAAGATAATATTTTCAGGAAGACCCATTCCATTGCCGGAAGAGATGATATTCCTCTCAGAAGCTTACCCATCCTCTTACCTTGAATGGTAACAGTATCCTCTATATATTTCAGTGCATTGTCTCCGACTTCTGCCTGAAGTACACGGTACAGTGCAATACGTGGAAAAATAAACTTATCTGTATGCTGACGCTCGCCCTCGGATATATCCGGAAACCGGCTTATAATACCGTCCAGTTCGTTACCGGCAATTTGACGGATGTATTTTGCTTTCTCTGCTCCGTACTCCTTGGCAAGCAGTTTGAACAGAGGTTTATAGTCGATGCTTTTACGGAAAAATTTTTCACCATAGGTCATGCTTTATACCTCCCTGAATTCAGATGTGATATACTAATTATAACAGCTGAGGAAATTTAAGTCAAATGTGTATTGAACCTTATAATATTGTATTTCATATGCGAGTTGTTTCAAATAAATACGATGTAAGCCGGAAGCCATGCGCCTCCGGCTTTTTGGCGTACCGGAATATTTTAGTAATAGTGCAAAAAATGCCAATGATAATATTGCTCTGAATTACCAAAATATTGCTCACACGGTGAGAAAATATTGACATTATGGTTTGTGGATGTTATAATGATAGTTAGCAAGCTTTTTTGAAATTTTAAGGGAGGTTTTTCAAATGGCAATGACGATCAAAAAATCAATGGCTGCCGTAATATCCGCTGCAATGGCAGTGAATCTTGCAGCAGCATCTGCACTGGTAAATGCAGACACCACAAAGTACGAATTTGAGGATGGTACGCTTAGCGGCTGTACTGTACAGGAATCCGGAACTGAGCGTTATCAGGAGGGTGCTTCCGGTGACAAGTTCGTATTCCTTGAAAACGGCGGCGAGATCGCATCCGTAACAGTTAATGTTCCGGAAACAGGCATGTATGAGGTTGAACTGTGCTTTTCATCACCCTATGGTGACAAGATTCACAACCTGCTTGTAAATGACGTTGATCAGGG
>JAZNOB010000018.1:0-20963 GCA_045580565.1 Ruminococcus sp. | reverse complement strand
ACAGAACGACATGGCTACGATCCGACTTATGATTGTACGTGAGTCAACCTGTGATGCAACCGTAAATGCAATACGTGACGGGATATTCGCCTTGATAAGACCTGTGATGATATCAGTTGTAGGTCTCTGCGTAGCAATAATAAGGTGCATACCTGCGGCACGTGCCATCTGAGCCAGACGGCAGATGGAATCCTCTACCTCCTTGGAGGCAGCCATCATAAGGTCGGCAAGCTCGTCGATAGCAATAACTATCTGAGGCATATGAGGCAGACCGTTTGCGGGGAATGCAGCCTTCTGGTTGTAGTCGTTGATATCACGGACGCCCAGCTCTGCAAACTGCTTATAGCGGCGGAGCATTTCCTGTACTGCCCAGTTAAGCGCACCGGCAGCCTTCTTGGGGTCTGTAACAACAGGTATCAGCAGGTGAGGGATACCCTCATACACTCTGAATTCAACGATCTTGGGGTCAATTAGTATCAGCTTTACTTCATCAGGAGAAGCATTCATCAGTATGCTCATGATGATGGAATTTGTGCAGACAGACTTACCGGAGCCAGTAGCACCGGCAATGATCATATGAGGCATCTTTGCAATATCACCCACAATTGCGCTGCCTGCAATATCCTTGCCCACTGCAAAGGTGAGCTTGCTTCTGGAGCTTTTGAAAGCGTCACTCTCCAGAATATCACGGAGAGAGACAGTATCCTTGGTAGTATTGGGGACTTCAACTCCGATAGCCGGCTTGCCTGGGATAGGTGCTTCTATACGAACGCTGTCGGAAGCAAGGTTCATGGCGATATCATTTGCAAGGTTTGTTATTTTAGAAACCTTCACGCCGGCTGCCGGCTGTATTTCGTAGCGTGTAACGGACGGACCGGGACATATGCCGGAAATGCGAACCTCAACGCCGAAGCTTTTCAGTGTGTTCACGAGAATAGCTGCCTTTTCAGACATTTCGTCACGTGTGCGCTGGGTATTAGTAAGTATAGTTCCCTTTTTGAGAAAGCTCATCGGCGGCAGCTGGTATATTGCAGCAGCCTTCTTTTTAGGAGCTTTTGCAGGCTTCGGTTCTTCCTCCTCGGAAGGTATTCCGTAAGGAGTGTTAAGTCCTGCGTTTATGCCGGCGGGAGGTGCAGTGTTCGGATTATAGGTATCCTGAATGATATCCTCCACTGACAGTTTGCTTACAGGATCTTCAGCAGGTTCATCTTCATAATATCCTTCATCTTCAGCTGCATAGTCACCGTCATCGTAATAATCCTGTTCCTCCTCAGTAAACTCAGGAGACTTGTAGCTTCTGGGCTGGAGACGTTCAGGGTTTATGCCGGTATCATCGGCGTCGTCATCGGAATGTGCCGGGAAGAAAAAGCTCTTCAGCTTCTTTGTAAAGGGGATACGCTGCTTCTTTTCAGCGGAAGATTCATCCTCTGGATAGTCCTCGTTATCATAATCCATGGGGATCGTAAATTCATCGTCCTCCTCATCTTCGTCAGAATCAGCTCTGTCGAAGGGATGGGTCATCATGTATATGAGATCTCTCGGACTTTTCTTGGAAACCCAGAACATAAGCACCAGCAGCATGAGCACAACAACGATGCGTGCGCCGGTAGTGCCGAGGAAGCTGAGCAGGGGATATGCAAGTATCGCACTTATAACGCCGCCGCTTCCGAAGGTGTTTTCGATACCCTCTTCATAGAGATACTTTATGTATTCAATGAAGTTAGTTTCTCCGGTGTCGCCAGTGAAAAGTATCTGTACAGCGCCGGAAATTATTATGGTAATAAGAATGTTCCACTTGGGCGTTGCCTGAATTACATCCTCGCTGTCCGAGTCTGCACGCCATGCAGCCATACCGATAAGTATCGGCACCAGTAGACAGGTCACGCCGAAGAAGCCTCTTACAATACGGTGGATAAGGTTCCAGCCGGCAGTACCTTCTACAAATACGAGGAGAATGAAAAGTATCATTACAACAAAGAGAACGGCAGCCCGGAATTTATCCGGACTATCATCGTCATCCTCTGTTCTTTTTACAAGTCCACGTTTTCTGAGCTTGCGGAGAGCACTGTCCCCGATTTTTTTTGCATCATCAGTATCCGGTATCGGATGTGATTCATTCTTTATTTTAGCCACGAGTTGTCCTTTCTGCTTATGAAAGCATACTTATTAGTCAGGATAGCGCATTTCAGAATGCTCTATCATATCATACAGCCGCACAAGAGCATCGCTGAGAGTACCTGTCTCATCAATAAGCCCGATCTCTGCTGCTTCTTCACCGGTCACGATCGTACCGAGGTCAGTTGTGAGAGCTTCGGTATTGTGCATGAGTGAAGTAAGCTTTTCCTCCGGTATGCGGCTGTGAGTTGAAACGAATCTGGTTATTCGTTTCTCTATGCTATAGAGATATTCAAGACTCTGAGGTACGCCCAGCACTGTACCGCTTGTTCTCACAGGATGGAGAGTCATTGACGCTGAGGGTACTATCATGGAATGCTTAGCGCTTACCGCAAGAGGCACACCGATGGAATGACCTCCGCCTGCAACGAGGGATACGGTAGGAATGCTCATACCTGCGATCATTTCCGCAATAGCGAGACCCGCCTCAATATCACCGCCCACGGTGTTGAGGAGTATCAGCAGACCCTCGATGCTCCTGTCCTGTTCAACGGCAACGAGAGCCGGCATTATATGCTCATATTTGGTTGTCTTTGTCTGTGACGGCAGAACGTCGTGTCCCTCGATCTGTCCGATAATATTCAGACAGTGGATAAGGTGCTTTGCATTCTGTGAACGGACGCTGCCGGTCTGTTCGATAACGTCAGCCTCATCAAGCTGCTGCTGGGTCTGGCTTTCGTTATTTCCCTGATTTCTGTTATCTTCCATTTTACTGCTCCTTTTCCGAAAAAATCATGCAGGAATAGTCTTTTCAGATTTCTCCGTATTATACAGCCTATCAGAAGATACACTCTTTATTATAGCATTCTCTTATTATTATGTCAAGGAAAAGAATCGCTTTAAAATCATGGTGCCTCCGTGAAAATGCAAAATCCACCGGAGTTGCAGCTCCGGTGGATTTCTTTTTTATGTGTGCTGATTTGCATACATACTTTCCCTTGTTGGCTATATTATACCATGTCTTTTGCTGTGTATCAATAGTCTTCAAGGAAAAACACCTTTATATTTGACGAACCAAAACCCATATGCTATAATAAGTACACAATGCTTTAAATGAGGAAAGGCAGGAAAAGGAAAATGGCAATAACAGCAGCAGTATTCAGCAGTCACATGGTTCTCCAGCGTGACAAAAGAGCAGCTGTGTTCGGCACGGGCACAGCAGGCGAAAGGGTTACCGTCCGTATACCTGAGCTTCAGACCGAGGCAGTATGCACAGTAAAACCGGACGGCACATGGAAGACATATCTGCCCGCAATGAAGGGCGGTCTTACACTTACATTGACTGTGGACGGCGACGGTACACACGAGGAATATACCGATGTTGTTACAGGCGAGGTGTGGCTTGCCGGCGGACAGTCGAATATGGAGTTCTTTCTGATAAATTCCGTTGGCGGCGCAGAGGAGCTGAAAAACTCCGGCAGTGTGAATGTACGCTGCTACAATGTGTACCGCAATACATTCAAGGACGAAAACTACGAATCGGCAGAACGTACCAACAGCTGGAAGTGTGCTTCAGAGGGGAATTCTGCTGAGTGGTCGGCAGTTGCTTACTATGCGGCAAAGTCGCTCTCCGAAAAGCTGGGAGTCACCGTGGGAATCATCGGCTGCAACCTTGGCGGTACATCCGCAAGCTGCTGGATGCCAAGAGCTGACCTTGAGGAACACACATCCCTCAGACCCTATCTTGACGACTACGATAACGCAATAGCCGGCAGAGAGCCTGAGGATATGATCCGTGAGTACGATGAGTATGTTGAGTATCACGCTGCATGGGAAAAGCGTATGCAGAAGTGCTATCAGGAGATACCGGATATCAAGTGGACGGAGGTCATTGAAAGATGCGGCGAGAACCGCTATCCCGGTCCTATGGGCATAAAGAATCCGTTCCGTCCTGCCGGTACATATGAGACTATGCTTCAGCGAGTGATGCCCTATACTATCCGCGGCTTCTGGTATTATCAGGGTGAGAGTGACGACCACAGACCGGAGACCTACTATACGCTTTTCACTGCAATGATAAAGAGATGGAGGCATGACTTCGAGGACGAGACTCTGCCATTTATCCTCCATCAGCTGCCTGCGTTCTGTTATGAGGATGCGCAGGAGGCGAAAAACTGGTGCCTTATCCGTGAAGCGCAGATGAGTGCGTATAAGACTGTAAAGAATACCGGCATAAACGTTATCCTTGACTGCGGTGCGTTTACAAATATCCATCCTACGGATAAAAAGCCTGTAGGCGAAAGGCTTGCGGCACAGACAGAGGTTCTTGTGTACGGCGGCAGCGAAAAAGAAGCTTTCGGTCCGATTTACCGTGATTTTGCAGTTCAGGGAAAAGGGCTTACAGTTTACTTTGACCATGCTGAGAACGGCATGGAGCTGAGAGGCGAAGGCAAGGGCTTCGAACTTGCAGAAGAAAACGGCTCCTATGCTCCGGCGAAGGCTGAAATATGCGGAAATGCTGTGAAATTGACGGCAGAGGGCGTGGAGAAGCCTGCAAGAGCAAGATATGCCTGGAAGAATTATCCGGAGTTTTCGCTCTTTGGTGCGAACGGTATACCTGCAGCACCTTTCCGCACATTTACCGGCGAGCCGTATGATTTGTAAAATTGTGCTGTCTTTTATGGAAGGACACTGGATTCAACAATGACAAAAAATGCTTGAAAGCGAGGTTTTCCACCTTTTCCACAGAGTTTTCAACTGTATTTTCTGACTTTTCAACCTACAACTGTTGAAAGCTTGAAAGTCTGCGATTATTCCGGAAAAATCCGCACATACTTCCTGTACAGGAAAAATATGAAAGACAGGAGAAATGTGCTATGGTAAAAGGCGTACACAAAAAGATCATTGAAGTGAGACATCCAGGCGGAGATTACTTTGAAAAAGCTGTATTTTATCTGAGACCGGGAGTGACTCAGCTTCCTCCGGAGCTTGCAGAAGCGGCCGCCCAGATGCTGCTTGAGGAGCTTCAGCCGGTATCCGGCAGACGTATATGGAAGAGACTGGCTGTAATAGGCGGAGCTGTACTGGCAGCGGCAGTGGTTACGGTATGCACTGTGCTCCTCAGGTGAAAGAGAATGCACAAAGGAAATAGCTGTACCGGCAGTTAAATTCACACATTCCGAAAAGTTTGTGAAAACGGGAAAAAGGTCTTGTACTTTTCTTTTAATCATGTTATAATTAAAGTCGCAGCTTTATGCTCTTTTGTGCAGGCTGCGGCTTCTTTTTTTGATTTTGTCAGGAGGATTTTAACATGAGCCAGAACAGACGTAATGCCCGCAGCCGTGACGCTGCTTTACAGGAATCGGAACAGCTGCTTGCAGGAAGAAACCCTGTAATGGAGGCGCTTAAAAGCGATAACCTGCCGGATACAGTGTATCTCAGCGGTAATGGCGGTATCCTCAGACAGATAGCTGACCTTGCAAAAGAAAAGGGCATTCCGGTGAAGATGGTATCAGACCAGAAGCTTTCCCAGATGACAGGCAATGCCAATCATCAGGGCGCAGCAGCATCAGGTTCATGCGGAACATACGTTTCCGTTGAGGAGATACTTCAGGCTGCGGCAGATAAGGGCGAAGCTCCTCTTATCGTTATATGCGATGAGATACAGGACCCTCATAATCTGGGCGCAATTATACGTACAGCAGAGGCAGCCGGAGTCCATGGCATAATTATCCCCAAGAGAAGAAGTGCGTCCCTTAATCTGACAGTGGGAAAGACATCAGCAGGTGCCGCAAGCTATATGCGTGTGGCAAGAGTATCTAATCTTGTGATGGCAATGGAGAAGCTGAAGGAGAACGGTGTGTGGATATATGGCACAGACGCTTCCGGCAGCAATTATACAGATTCAGATTTTACAGCAGGTACAGCCTTTGTTATCGGTTCGGAAGGATTCGGTATCGGAAGACTGGTAGGAGAGACCTGCGATGCAATGCTCAGACTTCCTATGATGGGACACGTAAACTCTCTCAATGCGTCTGTAGCAGCAGGAATATTTATTTATGAAGCAGTCCGTCAGCGGCAGAAGAAGGGCTGAGACTGCGTGATGGTTATAGCCTAAGGAGTGTTTGTTTCATAGCATGGCAAATAAGAAATTTACAGTAGAAGATATTCTCAGCGAGTACGGCGGAAAGGATCCCAAAACACCGCCAAAGGGCAGAACGCCCTCAGGAAAGCTTGAGACACATAGAATGCTCAGCAGGACGGCTGCCGGTACAAAGCCTCAGTACGGCTCTGAGCGTCCGACTACCTTCCGGCGTGCTGAGGAGGAGTCCAAGATAAACCGCATAAAGCAGGACGTGAGGTCGGGCAGCAGGTCTGATATAGAAAGCAGCCGTGCAGCAGCCTTTCAGACTCTGGAGCTTATGCGTGAAAAGGTTTCCTTTGTAAACTCAGCGGCAGCGAATCCTCAGACTGCGCCTGCACAGAAAAATGACCGCATAGCAGGATATGAGGGTGCAGTTAGAGTGAAGGAGGCTGAATCCGGAGATAAGGACAACAGGAGCCTGAGGGATACATATATCCCTCAGATACGCACAATGGAGGACTCTTCACGTGCAAGAGAAGAACGTGAACAGAGAGGAAAAAAACGTACAACAGATGAAAACCGCCATCAGTATCGGAAGGATACATTCAGCACACAGAAGCCTGAAAAGCAGGAGGTCACTGCTGAGGATGACGGAAAGCCCTTTTTCTTTGACCTTCATCATGCAGATGCAGTCAAGTTCATAAGCCGTGAGGCACGTGAGGAAAGAGAACGCCGCAGACGTGTTGCGGCTATACACAGACTTCGCAGAAAGCGCATGAAAATGCGTGAGCAGGAGGCAAGCGAGGACGGCTCTGCGCCTACTGTACATATACCGAACAATGATTCCGAGATACGTGCTAATATCAATATTCTCAGGAAGACAGTTTCTTTCAGAACCATATCACTGCTGGTACTTTTTATAATAGGCGTGCTGCTGGCTCTTGTTGAGGGTTCGCAGAATGATGTTCATAAGGGAATCGTATCAGTACTGGGTGCTGCCGGCGGAAGTGCAGTGCATCTGGTGCTTGGAATGGCTGCGATAATGGTCGCATTTCCCACTGTTGCAAATGGTCTGAGATACCTGTGCGTAAAGCGTGCCGACAGTGACAGCATGGCAGCTGCACCGATAACAGCCGCAGTCCTTGGTGCTGCGGTAAGCACTATACTTCCGGAAAGCGTCGAAAGAGGCGAGGCTCATCTCTTTGTGCCGGTGGCGATATTCATTCTTCTGATGAATGCAATAGGAAAACAGCTCATCATACGCAGAGCTGTGAATAATTTCTCAGTTATCTCGGGACAATATCAGCAGTATGTGCTTACCTATGTAAACAAGGAGGGCGACTCTGAAGCTCTTACAAGAGGCGTCCTCTCGGATTACCCGATACTTGTATCAATGCGCAAGGCTCGTCAGATGAGCGATTTCCTCAGATACACCTATTCTGAGGATATGGGTGACCGCTTCTGCAAGAAGGCTGCGCCGCTGGTATGTATCGGTGCGCTGCTTATAGCTGCGGCGATCACAGGTATACGCTTCACAGTAATGCCCGGCGAGGCTGTGCCGGGATTCTTCACATCAGTATTCGCAATGCTCCTTTGCGGCGGATGCTGCTCCGGCATCATGCTTGCGGCAAATATCCCGCTGCTTACAGCTTCAAAGAAGCTTTCCAAGCGTGGATGCGCACTTCTCGGCTATCAGAGCGTGGACGAGTTCTATGATACAAACTCCATCCTTGTAAGTGCGGCGTCACTTTTCCCTGAAGGCTCTGTGTCGATCGAAGGCATGAAGGCGTTCAGAGACGCTAAGGTCGAAAATGTCATCCTTATGGCGGCTGGTCTTTCTCAGCAGGCGGACAGTGTTCTTGGAGCTGCCTTCAGCAAGATGGTTGATACTGAAAACAGCTCGGTACCCATCGTGGACAGCGTTCTCTATGAGGAAGGCTACGGTCTCAGCGGATGGGTCAAGAACAGACGAATCCTTCTGGGCAATCGTGATATGATGGTGGCTCATAATATTGAGGGACTGCCGTCTCCTCTCCGTGAGGCTGAATATGCAGGAGAGGGCAACGAAGTACTCTACTTCTCAACAAGCGGCGTACTGTCAGCTATGATGCTTGTAAAGGTAACGGCAAGCACACGCATGAAGGCAAAGCTCCATACTCTTATGGAGGAAAACATTTCAATCGTAGTAAAGTCATGCGACAGCTTCCTGTCGCAGCAGCTTATTGCAGGTCTGTATATGATTCCCGAAAGCTGTATGAAGGTAGTTCCGCTGGCTCTTCACGAAACCTTTGACAGATACACAGTGCCTGCGGATACGGTAAGTGCGTCTGCGATAGCTTCCGGCAGATTAGAGGATACCATAAGACTTCTCATTTCAGCAAGAAGGATCCGCAGAAGTGCAATGACAGGCACGATCCTTCAGTCGGCAGCGGTTATCATAGGCTTTGCTATAGCACTTATATATATTGCACTGAGTGCATACACAAGCGTTACAGCAGGAATGTTCCTGATATTCCAGCTGGCTGCTTCAGCAGTAACAGCTATTGCAGTGCGCCTGAAGTAACAGCATAGAAAGGAGCTGCCATGGATTTACGAAACAATTATCAGGGAAGATCAGACGATCTTGAGACCCAGTTTATTCCCGTTCAGAATACTGGCAGACGTTCGGATCAGTACGATACACAAGAGCTTTCTGCGGCAGAGATACGCAGACGTGCTCAGCAGGAGCAGAACGGCAGGGCGGTACGAAGCAGAGCTTCAGGGTATCAGGGGACTCCTCCTCAGAGACAGAATGTTCCGCCGGTGAATCCTTCGTCCTATCCTCAGCAGAGACCGGTGCAGAATTCTTATCAGGGCAGCGGCGGATATCCTCAGCAAAGACCCCAGCAGCCAATGCCGCAGCAGAGACCTCAGAGACCGCCTGTTCCGTCTCAGCATAGACCGGTTCAGCAGCGTCCTGTTCCTTCGCAGCAGCAGAGAGCGCCTCAGAGACGAAGCAAGCAGCCGCCGGTGTGGGAACGTTTCATAAAGGGCATTCTTACGCTTGTCATTGTGGTGTTTATTGTGTATTCGGCAGTTGCTCTTGTAGGCATATTCCGGACGAATACAGTAGCCACAGCAAGCAGAACACGTACTGATGACGCAGCATATGCAGCGTATACAGATAATATCCTTATCATAGGCACAGATTCCCGTGATACGGAAACAGACAAGGGCAGGTCAGATTCCATGATACTGCTCTCTGTCAATTCATCAACCAATACCGTTTACATGACATCCTTTCTCAGGGATGTCTATGTGTATATAGGGGACGATTACGGCTACGGCAAGCTTAATTCCGCCTATTCCTATGGCGGCGCAGAGCTTCTGATGGATACCATAGAATCAAACTATCGCATAAAGATAGATGATTACGTTCTTGTTTCATTTGCGGCTTGTGCAGCTGTAATTGATTCAGTGGGCGGAGTAGATATTGAGCTTTCAGATGATGAGGCGACGGCTCTTAATGAAATACTCATAAGCGAAGTAAATGAGCTTATGGGTGACGGCAGGAATGACGACCTTCTGGACGAGGGCGGCACATTCACATTAAACGGCAAGCAGGCTCTTTCCTACAGCCGTATCCGTTATGTGGGCAATGCGGACTTTGAACGTACAAGCCGTCAGAGAGAGGTTCTTTCTCTCGCTCTTAAAAAGGCTTGCAGGAACCCCATCGCTCTTGGCAGGATATTCATGACTGCGCTTCCGGAGCTTACCACAAACATTTCAGGGCTGAGCCTTTACGGCTGGTCGCTCCGTGCGCCATTTCTCCTTATGGGCTATGATATAGAGCAGCAGCAGATTCCGGCGGATGGAACTTTCTACTCTGACACCATTGACGGTCAGTCTGTGCTTGTTGCGGATTTTACTGAAAATTATAATCAGCTGGTACGGACTATTTATTCTGAATAATACAAAAAGGCTGCTGCACGAAATTGTGCAGCAGCCTTCAAATTTACTCAGCTTCCTGTGAAACAGCCACAGGTTCTTTTTCAGTTTCAGTGATTTCTTCGTTTTCATCCGGCTCAGCCAAAGCTTCCGCCTTTGAAGCTTTTCTCTTTCGTATGATCATCCTTACAAGAGAATCGCATACATTATATATTCCATGGAGAATAAGCGCAAAGCTCATTGAGCACAGGAATACCTTTGCGATCGGCTCGTAGAAGTGGGACATACGGTCGGCAATCTCAGGGAACTTTCCTGAATGCTTCTGGTAGAAATGACTGTCGAATACATATGATATCAGATAACAGCCAAGAGTTGACTCGCCTATGAGCCTGAGAACAAGAGTGACATACTTATTCTTCACTGTAATATCAAACAGCAGCAGGAAGATAAATGTGCTTGCCGCAAATACCGGCCATTTGCCGTATTCGTTGTAATGGAGGGATCTGAATACATAATTGCCGTCAATGTTATCAATTGAGTGGATATAGGCTTCGACTGTAGCCCAGATAAGGCTGGCGAGAAGTCCTGACAGAGCAAGAAGCTTGTTTCTAAGAGTGCGCTTCGGCGGGAATTCTCTGATATATGCACCCATAAGATAATAAGCGATCGGGTAGCATCTGCTGAAATATGTAGGCAGCACCTGTATCTGGTCAGCAGCATCAGCGCCGATGAAGAAGCTTTCTGCAACTGATGTGAAGATAACTGCTGTAGCGACCAGCAGAGCCTTGTGCTTCTGGGATTTAAGGCTGTTGTATGCGCTGTTGATGAACGGGATGAACGCAAAGAGGCAGATGTAATACTCAACATACCATGAATACTGGGCGTTGGAAAACATGAACATTCCCTTGATGAAACTCCAGACGGTGAACTCCTTGCCGAAACGATGGACGTCGTATATCGCGCAGAATACGCTGATTATCAGATATATCACAATGATCTCGATGATGCCGGTGTAGTACTTCCGGCTTACGGTCTTGTTCTTCATGAGGTAGCCGGTGGTTATCATGAAAAGCGGTACGCAGCAGTAGCTCAGCCAGCGGAAGAAGATAGGCACCATCTGTCCGGCTTCGCTTACAGGCTCCTGATAGAAGCCGCTGTACAGGAAAAAGTGAATGCACACCACAAGAAAGGCAGCGACTATCTTCACGATGTCGATGCCGGCGTATCGCACAGGCTTCGGCGGGATCGAAGCTACAGACTGTGCTTCAGCAATATTCTTCATTTAAACATCCTCCTGAATTATAATTTGCAGTTTAGCTGATATTATAATTCTATACCAATCTGCGATATTTGTCAATACATTTTATGTCAGCCCGTCTTTCAGCGTAAAACTGCGGTGTTCACAGAAAAAGCGGTTGACAACCGGAAGAAAATGTACTATAATAAAAATGTTATACAATCAACAAGTATGTTTTGTAAAGGAGCGTTTGTTTTATGGCTAAGAAGCAGATTTCACAGAGCGGCTATAATAAGCTGAACGAGGAGCTTGATTTCCTGATCACCGTCAAGCGTGCAGAAATGGCGCAGAAGCTTAAAGAAGCCCGTGCTCAGGGTGACCTTTCTGAAAACGCTGAATATGATGAAGCTAAGAATGAACAGGCTATTCTGGAAGCAAGAATCGCCGAGATTCAGTATACACTGGACAATTCCGAGGTAGTTGACGATGATGATATCTCCGTTGACGAGGTAGGTCTGGGTTCAACTATCCGTATCCACAACTTCCGCACAGGCAAGACAGAGACTTTCCAGATCGTAAGCAGCAACGAAGCAAGCTTCAAGGACGGCAAAATCTCTGACGAATCTCCTATCGGTAAGGCTTCACTGAAAAAGAAGGTTGGCGATACTTTCTTAGTAGAAGCACCTGTTGGTGAGCTGAAGTTTGAGATACTCGAAATTTCCAAGTAAGGAGCTGCATAGTAATGGCTGAAAATATGACACCTGCCATGGAGATCGAACAGGACGTACATGAGCAGAAGAGGATCCGTATGGAAAAGCTTGCGGAGCGCAAGGCTAATGGCATGGATCCCTATACACTTACAAAGTTTGATGTTACAAAGAAGGCATCTGAGGTAAAGGCTGAATATGAAGCCGCTGAAGCCGAGATAAAGGCTAAGGCTGGCGACGATGAGGAAGCTCTGGCTGCTGGTCTTGACGCACTCAAGGAGAATGTTATCTCCGTTGCAGGACGTATCATGAGCAAGCGTGTTATGGGCAACGCTATCTTCATCCACATTCAGGACAGCACTGACCGCATTCAGGTTTACGTTCGTGTAAACGATATCGGTAAACCCGCATTCAAGGAGTTCAAGAAGTGGGATATCGGCGATATCTGCGGCGTAAAGGGCTACGCTTTCCGTACAAGAACAGGCGAGATCTCCGTTCACACTCTGGAGATAACTCTCCTTTCAAAGGCTCTGCTTCCGCTGCCGGAAAAGTGGCATGGTCTGAAGAACCAGGACACACGCTACCGTCAGAGATATCTTGACCTTATCGTAAATCCTGACGTAAAGCAGACATTCGTTACAAGAAGCCGTGTTATCAAGGAGATCAGAAATTACCTTGACAATATCGGATATATCGAGGTTGAAACTCCGGTTCTGCTGCCTATACAGATCGCAGCAGCTGCAAGACCCTTCAAGACCCATCACAATACACTTGACATGGATATGTTTCTGCGTATTGAGACAGAACTGAACCTCAAGAAGCTTATCGTAGGCGGCTTTGACCGTGTATACGAGGTAGGACGTATCTTCCGTAATGAGGGTATGGACCCGTCACACAATCCGGAATTTACTTCTATTGAGATGTATCAGGCATATACCGACTACATGGGCATGATGGATCTTATTGAGGATATGTACAGAACTCTTGCAAAGAAGATCTGCGGCAAGGATATTATTTCCTATCAGGGCGTGGACATCCGTCTGGGCGAGCCGTGGGAACGTCTCACTATGATCGAGTCCGTAAAGAAGTACGCAGGCGTTGACTACAACGACTGGGCTACTGACGAGGACGCAAGAGCTTGTGCTAAGGCTCATGATGTTGAGGTTGAGGAAGGCGAGGATGCTACTAAGGGTCATGTTCTCATTGCGTTCTTTGACGCATTTGTTGAGGACAAGCTTATCCAGCCGACTATCATCTATGATTATCCGGTTGAGAACTCTCCGCTTGCAAAGCGTAAGCCGGAAGATCCTGCTTTCACAGAGCGTTTCGAGTACTTCATCTATGCAAGAGAAATGGGCAACGCTTTCTCTGAGCTGAACGATCCTATCGACCAGAAGGAGCGTTTCGTACAGCAGGTTGCAGCAAGACGTGCTCTTGGCGATATGACAGGCGAGGTTGATGAGGACTTTGTAACAGCTCTCGAATATGGTCTGCCGCCTACAGGCGGTCTGGGACTTGGTCTGGACAGACTGGTAATGCTGCTGACAGACAGTGCGTCTATCCGTGATGTACTCCTGTTCCCCACAATGAAGCCGCTGCCGAAGCAGGGCGCAGCTGAGGACGGCGAGGAAGAAGCAGAAGCTGACGCTGAATAAGCAAAATTGAAATCAGGGGTGTGCCGAGGGTCTTATGCTCTTGGTGCGCCTTTCTTTGTATAGAAAAGAGGAATCCTTACAATGTCAGAGGACAAGAAGAAGAAAAAGGACAAGGGCAAGAGCTTCCTTGAAACCGTGCGTGAGATAGACGAAAAGGAACGCCGCATGGAGGAGGAAGCCGAGGAAAAACGCCGCCTTATTATTGAGGAAAAGAAGAAAAAGGAAAGGGAAGAATACGACCGGAAAATACGTGAAGAGCGTATAGAGCTGATGCGCCTGAAACAGGGCGTCATTACCGAGAGCGACAAGATAGAAACATCTCCCGATGAATTGCCGAAGCTCTCCTTCTGGAAGAAGATAGGCAATTTCTTCTACCACAGCAAATGGTGGCTGATTATTACCGTATTTATCGTAGGCGTGTTCACTTATATGATAGTTGACTACATAACGACAGTCCGTCCGGATATGATAGTTATGGTGCTGGCGGACGACCCAACTCTCCAGATATCAAACAACTACCTGTCAGACTATTTTGAGCAGTACGTTGATGACCTGAACGGCGACGGTGAGGTTTCAGTTGACATCTATCCTATTCCTGTAGGAGATGATATTTCCACAGCTGACTACTACACCGGCAATATGACAAAGCTCTCATCTCAGTTCCAGCTGGCGGACGCTATTATGGTAATAACCGACGCTGTTGCGAACGAGGTCATTCTGTCTGATGAGACTCTTGTGAATCTGGAGGAGATCTTTCCGGATAACAGAAATGTTCGTGGAACAGGCTTCTATATCCGTGACACTGATTTTATGGAAAAGGTTGGCTATCCGGATACAGTGCTTGACAGAGATATATGTATCGGACTCAGAAGGGTTACTAAAACCTATGACAGTATTGAGGAAATGCAGGAAAATTATGACTATGCCTTTAGTGTTCTGGAGAAGGTAATGGCGGATCTGCCCTATGAGCAGAAGAACCGTACCCTGACACCTGAACCTGCTGCAGAAGGAGGTATGCAGTAATGCTTTATATAGGATGCCATCTGTCCGCAACAAAGGGTTATCTTGCTATGGGCAGACACGCTGTTGCACTTGGCGCAAATACATTCGCATTTTTTACCCGTAACCCACGAGGCGGCGCTGCAAAGCCTATATCTCAGTCTGACGTTGACGCATTCAATGAGCTGAGCCGTGAAAAAGGCTTCGGCAAGCTTGTAGCTCATGCTCCCTATACTATGAATCTCTGCTCCCATGACCCGTCTATCAGACAGTTCGGCAAGAATATGCTGGCTGATGATATGATGAGAATGGAGTATACTCCGGGTAATTATTACAACTTCCATCCCGGAAGCCATACCGGTCAGGGTGTGGAAACGGGCATTGAACAGATTTCTGCTGCACTGAACGAGGTGCTGAAGCCTGAGCAGACAACCACCGTTCTCCTTGAGGGCATGGCTGGAAAGGGCAGTGAGATCGGCTCAAAATTTGAGGAGCTGAAAGCTATAATCGACCGTGTTGAGCTTAAAGAAAAGCTGGGCGTATGCCTTGATACGTGCCATCTGTGGGAAGCTGGATTTGATGTTGTTAATGACCTTGACGGTGTGCTGGAGGAGTTCGACCGCATTGTAGGTCTTGATCGTCTGAAGGCTATGCACCTTAATGACAGTAAGAATCCCATGACGGCTCACAAGGACAGACACGAGCTTATAGGCAGCGGTCATATCGGTGCTGAAGCTCTTATAAATGTTGTCAATCATCCTGCCCTGAGGGGACTGCCGTTTATTCTGGAAACTCCCAATGATGACGCTGGCTATGCTGATGAGATCAGACTTATGCGTGAAAGCTTCAAGGAAGAGGAAGACTATCTGTAAATATGAATATGGGACGGCAGAACTGAGCTGGCCGTCCTTTTTCTGGTTCTCTATCAAATGTTGGTGTATTTACAATCCCCTCAGTCACGCCGCAGGCGTGACAGCTCCCCTTACTAAGGGGAGCCTTGGTCGGTGTGCTCCGCAAATGGTTAAAAATCCCCGATTTTTGGTTGAGGTTCCTTTTTCTATATATTGACAAATAAGAAAAAATGTAGTATAATATATGAACACAGAAAGGAAGTGGTACTAATGCTTCAGCTGGAAAACATCAGCGTATATTATGGAGCACAGATGGCGCTTGAAGGTCTTTACTACAGCTTTGAGCCGGGTCATGTCTATGGTCTTGTAGGGCCCAACGGCTGCGGAAAGAGCACTCTTATGAAGGTAAGCGCCGGTCTGCTCAAGCGTTATTCAGGAAATGCTTTATGGCAGGGCAGAAAAATCGACAACGCTGCACGGAGCAGCATAGCATATCTGCCTACACATCCGGTATATTACAGATACATGACTCCTGCGGAAATGGGAAAGTTCTACAGTGACTTCTTCAGCGATTTCAACATGGAGGAATACAATAGGATGATAGCCTTCTTCGGGCTGAATCCTGAACAGAAGCTCGGCAATATGTCAACGGGTATGGTGGCAAAGGTGCGTGTAGCTGCAACTCTTTCACGCAATGCCGGCGTTATTCTCCTTGACGAGCCGCTTAACGGCATCGACCTCCTTGGTCAGGAGCAGATAAGACAGATAATAAAGTCAATTGACAAAACCGGCAGAATTATAATAGTTGCAAGCCATATGTTCGATCAGCTTGAAGCTGTATGTGACTTTGTTGTCATGATGAATGAGGGAAAGGTGATATTCCACGGCGATATCGGTCAGCTTCGTGCCCAGTATGATATGTCCGTATCGGATATCTACAGAATGACCTATGCACAGCTGTATCAGGCAAAAGCAATGGGAGGTATGAAGATATGGTAAAGCTTCTCAAAAACGAATGGAAACGATACGGTACTGTTATGATCGCTCTTGCAATAGGCACAGCTGCGGCAGCAGTACTGGACGCTGTATGTATAATGCTCTACGGTACTTCTGAGTTTATGGATGTAATGAGCGCCATGACTGTAGCAATGCTTACGGTTCTCATCGTTATTGTACCTATTGCGGCGTTTATATTCCCTGTTATCTCCTATGCAGTTGATATCAGCAGGAGAGGACTTCTTTTCTTAACGCCTGTGCCTGTATGGCTGGCAGTACTGACAAAGGTACTGTTCGGAGCTGCTGCTGGTCTTGCACTCAGCATTGAATCTCAGGGACTTGTCGCTCTGCTTTCAGCGATGATCAATATTGCAGGCGGAGATTCCGATATGTCCGAAATTGTAGAGTTCATGTCGGTCAATGATATTGCACAGGGCGGAGCTTTTGTTTCATTCCTGACTTCTATTATGACAACTGTAACTACTGTGATTCACGGATCGCTTTCCATAATGGCAGCCATCTCACTGGCACGCTTTGCTGTAAGCAATACCGGTGGATGTGTTGTACTTTCTATAGTGTTCAGCTACCTTATCAATATCATTGAGACGATGATCATGATACTGATTGCATACATATCCGAGGACGCTGGTATCATACTGGATTTCTACACCGGCTTCTTCGGCGCAGGAGATCTGGTTTCCTTTGTAGTTCCTGTGTGTTCCAATATTATATATTCCGGTATATTCTACGCTATATGCACGGGACTTACATCAAGGAAAATAAATTTAGCGTAAACGTAAAAAGAGGCGGTTCGGTATGGATCGCCTCTTGATTTTCTGAGACGAAGGAGGTTGAAGCTGTGGAGGATATTAAAACAGCCCATAGGCTTGCGGAGCTTGTAAGTGAAAAGGGCGGTTCTGCGTACTATGTAGGAGGTTATGTACGTGACAGGCTTCTTCTCAGAGAGAATAAGGATATAGATATAGAAGTTCACGGTATTACGCCGGAAGCTCTTGAGGATATTCTTGACAGCATGGGCAGCCGCATGGAGATCGGCGAAAGCTTTGGTATATACGGTCTGAAGGGAAGCGGTATTGATATTGCAATGCCTCGTACTGAACGTCTTACAGGTACAGGGCACAGGGACTTTGAGGTTACAGTTGATCCCTTTATCGGCACGGAAAAAGCTGCACAGCGCAGAGACTTCACCATAAATGCTCTTATGGAGAATATTCTAACCGGAGAAGTCACCGACCACTTCGGAGGCATAGCAGACCTGAAAGATGGGATAATACGCCATGTCAGCGGCAGAACCTTTCCAGAAGATCCGCTGAGAGTTCTGAGGGCGGCACAGTTTGCCGCAAGATTCGGCTTTAATGTAGCTGATGAAACAGTATGCCTTTGCCGGAATATCGACCTGAGTACACTTTCAAAGGAGCGCATAGAGGGTGAGTTTAAAAAGGTCTTGCTGAAAGCGGATAAGCCCTCGGTATTTTTTGAAACGCTCCGTAATATGGAGCAGCTGGATTTATGGTTTCCGGAGGTGAAAGCGCTTATCGGCGTTCCGCAGCATAGGCTTTACCATATGGAGGGTGACGTATGGAATCATACTATGATGGTGCTGGATGAAGCTGCAAAGTACCGCAGCAAGGCGGACGAGCCTTACGGTTTTATGATGACCGCTCTTGTTCACGATCTCGGCAAGGCTGTCACTACTGAGGAAAGGAACGGCTTCTATCATGCCTACGGTCATGAAACCGCAGGATTGCCGATCATAAAAACATTCCTCAGGCGTATTACAAATGAGAGAAAGCTTATCCGCTATGTGCTGAATCTGTCAGAGCTGCATATGAAGCCCAATGCTCTTGCTGGTGCAAAGGCGTCCCTGAAATCTACAAATAAGATGTTCGACAAGGCGATGAGTCCTCTTGACCTTATATATATCGCTCTTGCTGACGATAAGGGAAGGGTCACGCAAAATCCGGCGGAATCCTCTGAAGCACTTCTTTTTGAGAGACTTTCTATGTATAATAATATTATGGAAAAACCTCATGTTACAGGAAAAGACCTTATCCACGCTGGATTTGAGCCTGATACGAATTTCTCTGATATCCTTGCGTATGCACATAAGCTCAGGCTTGCGGGTATTGACAAGGAGTCTGCTCTGAAGCAGGCTATAGCCTATGGGCGGAAGCTTGCAAAAAATAGATGAGCTTCCGGTTTGGCTGAAAAAAAGCGCAGGATAAATTTTTTTCAGAAAACAGTTGACAAAGGGCTGGATTCAGTGTATAATAATAAAGTACTGAATTGAATAGCATCGACAATGGCGTCAGAAATCAAGGATTATCTTATGATATATCCTGTTTTCGGCGTCTTTTTTTGTTGCTGCATGATAAAGAGATACAGTAGATTCAGTGAGAGGTCAATATAAAAAGAAAAGTGCTTGTGCTGTGTCCGGAGCAGCAGAAGCGAAGTGTGTTTCGGCGGATACAGAAACGTAAAAAGTGTCCGCAGCTTGTGCACAAGTGTATGTGCATCGTTGGCAAATTTTTGCGTTGGAAAAAACATTAAATGGTTGAAATTCACGAAAATGCAGGAATACTGCGAAAAATGAGAATTTACCATTGCAAAGTGCGCAGAAAGATGCTATAATAATTTCAGCGATGTAAAGCGATGAGCTTTACGAATTTGATGTAAGGAGTAATTTGAAATGGCTTTAACTAATCAGTATTTAATCGACCTTATGGAAACTGTAAAGAAGAGAAATCAGGGTGAGCCGGAGTTCATCCAGGCTGTAACAGAGGTTCTGGAGACACTGGAGCCTGTAGTAGAAAAGCGCTCTGATCTGGTAGAGGCTGGCGTTCTGGATAGAATCGTAGAGCCTGAGAGACAGATCATGTTCCGTGTACCGTGGGTTGACGATAACGGCAAGGTACAGGTAAACAGAGGTTTCCGTGTACAGTTCAACTCTGCAATCGGTCCGTACAAGGGTGGCATCAGACTGCACCCGTCCGTATATCTGGGCATCATCAAGTTCCTGGGCTTTGAGCAGGTATTCAAGAACGCTCTGACAACACTGCCTATGGGCGGCGGTAAGGGCGGCTCTGACTTCGATCCTAAGGGCAAGAGCGACGGCGAAGTTATGCGTTTCTGCCAGAGCTTCATGACAGAGCTTGCTAAGCACATCGGTGCTGACTGCGACGTTCCTGCTGGCGATATCGGTACAGGCGCACGTGAGATCGGCTTTATGTTCGGTCAGTACAAGAGACTGCGCAACGAATTCACAGGCGTTCTGACAGGTAAGGGTCTGACATACGGCGGCTCTCTGGCAAGAACACAGGCTACAGGCTATGGTCTGCTGTACTTCACAAACGAAATGCTTCAGGCTAACAATATGTCTCTGGAAGGCAAGACAGTTGTAATTTCCGGTTCTGGCAACGTTGCTATCTACGCTACAGAAAAGGCTATGACATACGGCGCAAAGGTTGTTGCTATGTCTGACTCCAACGGTTATATCTATGACAAGAACGGCATTGATCTTGACCTCGTTAAGCAGCTGAAGGAAGTTGAGAGAAAGAGAATCAAGGAATATGTAAATACACATCCGGAAGCTGAGTACCACGAAGGCTGCAAGGGCATCTGGACAATTCCTTGTGACATTGCTCTGCCTTGCGCAACACAGAATGAAATCGACAAGGAATCCGCTGAGATCCTGGTTAAGAACGGCTGTAAGGTAGTATCTGAGGGTGCAAATATGCCTTCTACTCCTGAGGCTATCTCCACATACCTCAGCAACGGTCTGCTCTATGGTCCGGCAAAGGCTGCAAACGCTGGCGGCGTAGCAACATCCGGTCTGGAAATGAGCCAGAACAGCGAGAGACTTTCATGGAGCTTTGAGGAAGTTGATTCCAAGCTTCACGGCATCATGAAGAACATCTTCAAGGCTTGCGACGACGCTGCTAAGGAGTACGGCATGGAAGGCAACTACATGGCTGGTGCAAATATCGCTGGCTTCCTGAAGGTTGCTGAGGCTATGAAGGCTCAGGGTTGTGTATAAGCTGCATTGATTGAATAGTATAATAATAGTAAAGGCACTTCGTATTATGCGGAGTGCCTTTTTGCATTTGCAAGCACTTTCGCTTGCAATTTGCAATTACAAATGATATGTAAATGCAATATAAAATAAGTGTAGACAAATCATCTGAGATTTGTTATAATTATGGTGTATTATAACAAAGGAGGAGTTAATATGCCATTTTGTATAAAATGCGGTAAAGAAATACCTGACGGCGAAAAGCTGTGTATCCAGTGCGCGCCGCCGCCTGAGCCGTCCAATCAGCCGGAAGTGCTTCTCAACAGCGCTATGATAGTGGAGAAGAAGCCGCTCAAGGT
>JAZNOB010000017.1:0-4790 GCA_045580565.1 Ruminococcus sp. | reverse complement strand
ACCATACATATAGATCTCCTGCTGACCGGAGAGAATGTGCTCACCATACACACTCTTCAGGTAGCCCATAAGGGACTTTGCTTCTGCCGTAGCACTTGCGTCATTAAGAGTAGCTGTTGCCTTGCTGTAGTCAGTCTTTGGTGTTTTAGCAAGAGTGCAGTTATCATAGATAACATATCCCCAGCCGTCGCCGAAGGTAACTGTATTCTCACCCTCTGTCAGCTTGATATCACCGAAGCTGAATTCTGTCCATGTGTCGGTATGCGGGATCTTTACAGTCTTAGACCACGTTGAACCGTCAGAACGTTCCACGCTTACCATTCCCTCTCTGTTTTCACCGTCATTGCCAAGATACATGATACAGCTTGTTGTGAGTCTGTACATACCAGTCTCCGGCGCTTCAACTGTCATTGACATATTACCTGAGTTCGTTACCCATACAAAGCCCTCGCCTGTATAGCCCGGATATTCGTCATTGTAAACGCTTGTTGCAACTGTAGCGCCATTTGCCAGCACCAGATCCTCGCATTCACCGGAGTAAAGCACATCTTCTGCTGACGCTGGCATGATCGACAGCATTCCAGCAAGACACGCTCCGGCAGTCAGAACTGCGCCGAGTTTTTTTGTAATTCCTTTCATATAGTACCTCCCATAAATTTGAATATAAATGCCCCGCATCTATTGACAATATTATACAGCTTTAATTTCATTTTGTCAAGTCGCTGCGTATATTTTACAACAAAAAAGAACGGTATTCTTAGCCGATACCGTTCTCTTGCCATTTATTTAGCCTGATTCTTTCTGAAGCCCATATAGCTTTCCAGAATAATAGTCGCTGCAACAGCGTCTACAACAGCCTTGCGCTTCTTGCCTCTTGTATTGGTCACATTGAGGTAATTGTGTGCTGAAACCGTCGTGCAGCGTTCATCCCAGAGGACGGTCTCAATGCCTGTCATGGCTGCAAGTCCCTCTGCAAACGCTTTGCACTTCTCTGCACGTTCGCCTATAGTATTATTCATATTCTTAGGATAGCCTACTACAATAAGCTCAGCTGCCCTTTCCTTTGCAACAGCGGCGACCTTTTCCATGCACACATCAAAATCCTTTTCAGATATAACGCACACAGGTGAAGCCAGAAATTCGCTTTTGTCACAGGCTGCGATTCCTGTTCTTGAGTCACCGAAGTCAACTGACATAATTACCATGTCTCAACACATCCCACAATTTCATTTATATCAGCTACTCCATGCTCGTCAAGCCACTGGTTCATTTCTTCAATGATCCTTACAGGCGCATAGGGATCTGTGAAGATCGCACCGCCTACCTGAACGGCTCTTGCACCTGCCATCATCATTTCAATAGCAGCCTTGCCGGAATCAATGCCGCCCATACCGATCACCGGAACGCTTACAGCATTTGCAACCTGATGAACCATTCTTACAGCAAGAGGAAATACAGCCGGGCCGGACATACCGCCGTAGTTGTTTCTCAGAATGGGACGGCGTGTGTTTATGTCGATCCTCATGCCAAGGAGTGTATTGATAAGAGAAACTGCATCAGCTCCGGCAGCTTCAACTGCTTTTGCAATGTCAGTGATACTTGTTACATTTGGAGAAAGCTTGACAGCAAGCGGCTTGCTTGTCGCCTTTCTTACAGCAGCAGTTACCGCAGCGGCAGATTCACAGTGAACGCCGAATGCCGCACCACCCTGCTTAACATTAGGACAGGATATATTCAGCTCGATCATATGAACGTCAGTATCCTCAAGCTTTGCCGCAACCTCAGCACATTCCTCTGCCGTAGAACCTGCAATATTAGCAAGGATAACTGTATCCTTTGTCATGAGATTAGGCAGTTCCTTTTCGATAAATGCGTCAATACCAGGATTCTGGAGACCTACTGAATTTATCATGCCTGACGGAGTTTCAGCAATTCTCGGTGCAGGATTGCCGGGTCTCATATGGAGAGTAGTGCCTTTTGTAGCAATGCCGCCCAAGGCTGACAGCGGAAACAGCTCCTCATACTCTCTGCCGTAACCGAAAACACCTGACGCAGGAATAACGGGATTCTTAAAATTCACACCTGCTACATTAACAGAAAGCTTTGCCATTACCACTCAACCTCCTTTGATGAGAATACAGGGCCGTCCTTGCAGACATGACCCATACGGCTTTCGCCGTTCTGATTAAGCTTGCACGCACATACAAGACACGCACCAATTCCACAGCCCATACGCTCTTCCAGCGACACCTCGCAGAACACGCCTGCTTCATCTGCAATAGCTGCAACAAATTTCAGCATAGGCTTCGGACCGCAGGCAAATACTGCGTCTATATCGCCATTTGCAATAAGTTCACGGAGAGGCTCTGTTACAAATCCCTTTCTGCCTGCTGTACCGTCGTCTGTGCAGAGGATAGTTTCTGCGCCTGCGGCTGCAAATTCATCCTGCAAGATAACAAGCTCAGCATTTCTGAATCCGGAAATAACTGCTGCCTTTTCGCCGTAATACTTCGCCAGAGGAAGCATGGGCGGATTGCCGATACCGCCGCCGATGAGGATTACCTTTTTAGCCTCCGGCAGCAGAGTAAAGCCATGACCTAATGGTCCGAGAACGTCAAGTGTATCACCAACATTTCTGGATGCGATCCACTCAGTACCCTCCTGCTTCACCTCGTATACAATGGTAAGGCTTCCCTTTTCCTTATTTATATCGCATATAGAAATAGGTCTTCTCAGCGTGAAGCCTTCCGGCAGGATATGCACAAACTGTCCCGGAACCGCCTTTTCTGCAATATCAGGGCAGAGTATTTCCTGTAGGAAAAGCTTTTTGCCGAGTATCTGCTTTTTGATTATAGGGTATATTGATTTTGTGTATTTCATATTATTCTCCTAAAGCTTTTACTCACCAAGAGCAGTTACAGCAACAATATCTTCTCTCATTCTGATAGCTTCTCTTCTTGCTGCCTTTGCAAATTCTGTTTCAGGACAGCCCTCCTTCTTGTATGCGCACATGATAGCTCTTGAGGAGTTTACTATAGCACCAAGACCATTTTCATCAAATGCTCCACGCAGTCCCTCAGCACCGCCGCCCTGTGCACCGTAGCCAGGTACAAGGAACATTGTGTGAGGAAGTCTCTTTCTAAGCTCTGTAAGCTGCTCCGGATAGGTTGCGCCTACTACTGCGCCTACTGCGGAATAGCCATACTCACCGATGGTATCCTCACCCCACTTTTCACACATATCGCCCATTTCAGCATAGATAGGTGTATCGCCGATACACTTGTCCTGAAGCTCGCCGCTGGACGGATTGGAGGTCTTTGCCAGAACGAAGATACCCTTATCCTGTGCCTTGCATATCTTCATAAGAGGTGCAATGCCGTCTGTACCAAGATAGCCGTTTACTGTAAGAGCGTCTGCGCCGAACGCCTCTATCTCAACATCGCCTACTACAGTCTTGCCAAGATGTGCGGTTGCATATGCTTCCATAGTTGCACCTATATCGTTTCTCTTGCCGTCGGTCATAACGAACATACCCTTTTCCTGTGCATAGGAAATGGTCTCTGTGAGAACTCTTACGCCTTCCCAGCCGTACATTTCATAGTAAGCAGCCTGAGGCTTGATAGCCGGCACAATGTCACACAGCTCGTCAATAAGAGCCTTATTGAAAATAAGAATAGCTTCAGCAGCGGCTTTCAGAGTCTTGCCGTACTTCTCAAAGCACTCATTTACGATATACTCCGGAACATACTCCAGCTTCGGGTCAAGTCCTGCTACTGACGGATTCTTCATTTCCTTAATCTTCTTTATCAGTCTGTCAAAGCCCATTTTAAACATTCTCCTTTTTGAAATTATATTCTGAATCTGCAAAGCGAATACCGCCGCTGCATATAGTCATTACCGGCTTACCCTTCAGAGTCATGCCCTTGAACACAGCATTTCTTGCCTTCGAGTGAAGCTTTTCTGGATCAACTGTCCATTCGTATTCTGTATCAACTACGCAAAGATCAGCCTTTGCTCCGGCTTCTATACGTGCCTTTTCAATGCCGAGTATATCTCTCGGCTTCTCGGACATAAGTCTTGCAATATCGGAAAGGCTGAGCTTTCCGTCATGATAGAGGTCAAGCGTAGCCGCCAGAGAGGTTTCCATTCCAATAACACCATTGGGTGCTCTGTAGAAATCAGCCTTGTCATCAGGCGTATGAGGTGCGTGGTCAGTAACGATACAGTCAATAGTGCCATCCAGAAGTCCATCAATAATCGCAAGTCTGTCCTCCTCAGTTCTGAGGGGCGGACTCATACGGTAATCAGCGTCCATGCCTCTTACTGCTTCATCAGTCAGCAGGAAATAGTGGGGGCAGGTCTCACAGGTAACCTTTACTCCCTGTGACTTTGCAAAACGTATGATTGCAACACTTCCTTTTGTCGATACATGAGCGATATGAACCGGAACGCCGGCACTTCCGGCGAGTATGATTTCTCTTGCTGTGATATAATCCTCAGAAGCTCTGTCCATACCCGGAACATTCAGCTCCTCTGATACCTCTCCCTTATTGATTATACCGCCGTTTATTATGCTCAGATCCTCACAGTGAGATATCACAGGGATATTTCTTTTAGCTGCACGCACAAGTGCTCTGCGCATCATCTCCGCATTCTCAACCGGCCTGCCGTCATCGGATACAGCGCATATACCTGCATTTTTCAGGGAATCAAAATCCGTCATTTCACTGCCGGAAAGACCCTTGGTTATTGCACCTACAGGACGGATATCAACGCCTGTTTTCTTTGCC
>JAZNOB010000016.1:0-5208 GCA_045580565.1 Ruminococcus sp. | reverse complement strand
TGAGGGGCATTCGTGTGCGCTCACCGGACGCAGAAACTTACGTGGGGTGGACTGCGGTGCAGCTCACCGAACATCCTTGGTGAGGCGTGCCGTCGCCATTACCGTTGGGCGACGGGCTGGCGCCAGCTGCAAACTACAATTTATCACCAAACAAAAAGACCGTCTCAGAACATCTGAGACGGTCTTGATTTTTATTTTATCTTGCGCCCTTTTTCATAACAACAGCGCCGATAGTCCTGAATATCAGCTTGATATCAAGTCCAAGGCTGCGGGTCTTTATGTACTCAACATCAGACTCTACCCACTTCTCAAACTCCACATCACTTCTGCCCTCACACTGAGCGATACATGAAAGTCCGCCCTTTACAAGAAGCCTGTTCATGTATTCAGGAGTGTAAAGCACCACCTCACGAGGAAGCGGCGGACGAGGGCCTATAACAGACATATCACCCATGAGAATATTCCACAGCTGCGGCAGCTCGTCAAGAGAGGTCTTGCGGAGGAATCCGCCTATTTTTGTAATACGGGGATCATTTGCATTCTTGAATGCAAGACCGTCAGTCTCGTTGTCCTTCTGTACCTCGGCGAATTTAGCCTCAGCGTCTACGCACATGGAACGGAACTTGTACATATGGAAAACCTTGCCCTTTTCAGTCAGACGTGCCTGAGAGAAAAACGGGCTTCCGCCGTCCTGTAAAAACACCAGCAGCGCAATAACAGCCATTGGAAGCAGCAATATAAGCAGCGCAATGGATGACAGAATTATATCCATAGCACGTTTGCAGAATCTGTAGCCGGCACCGCCGTTGGGTTTCACATCGCTGTACTTCAGAGTTTCACGAACACCGTCAGACAGCAGCTGAAGTGCACGGTAGTCAAATTCAAGTATAGGATAATTGGTTTCGCCATTCGGATTTTCCTTCATGGAAGAAAGCGTTACTTCTGTAATCATTTCTTCCGTAAGATTTCTGACGATCCTTTCATTATCAGTTTTCTTCAACACAAACCCCTCCCTGCATATTTCCCTGTTTATCCGGAAAAGATACATGACATATTTCTATCCTGTCGTATTATATCATTGTAGCAGACATTTTGTCATTTGTCAAATTCAAAGGCTGTAAAGAAGTTTTTTTACCCTCATTTAACAAATATGCAACATGATACCAGTGCTCTCAGCTGAAAGGGTTCTCTGTAGGATAGCGCACACCTGCCGGCTGATTGTAACCGATCTCGTTCACATCAACACCAAGGTACTTGAACACCTCATAAAGCGCCTTTCCGAAGTGACCGAATGCAACTGCGCCGTGGTGAGGGAATCTCTTCTCAATGAGAACATGGCGGTAGAAGCGTGCCATTTCCGGAATAGCGAAAATGCCGATAGAGCCGAAGGAATGTGTGGCAGCCGGAAGTACCTCGCCCTGTGCAATGTACGCACGAAGCTTAGTGTCGGCAGTTGACTGCAGACGGAAGAATGTGATATCTCCAGGGATAATATCGCCTTCAAGCGTACCCTGTGTTACCTCCTCAGGGAGACTTCTTGCCATAATGAGCTGATACTTCATTTCGCAGAATGCAAGCTTGCCGGATGTCGTGTTTCCGCAGTGGAAGCCCATGAATGTCTCATTCAGACGATAAGGCGCATTGCCCTCTATCTCACTCTTGTAAAGATCCGCCGGAACGGTATTGTTGATATCAAGGAGCGTAACTGCGTCATTACTTACAACCGTGCCGATAAATTCGCTGAGTGCACCGTAAATGTCAACCTCACATGAAACAGGGATACCTCTGCCCGTAAGGCGGCTGTTCACATAACAGGGAACAAAGCCGAACTGAGTCTGGAATGCGGGCCAGCACTTGCCTGCAATAGCAACAAACTTTCTGTAGCCCTTGTGTTCCTCTATCCAGTCAAGGAGAGTCAGCTCATACTGTGCAAGCTTTTGGAGGATCTCCGGCTTCTTGTTGCCTTCGCCAAGCTCTGCCGCCATATCCTTTACAACATCCGGAATACGTGGGTCTCCGGCGTGTTTGTTGAACGCTTCAAACAGGTCAAGCTCAGAGTTTTCCTCGATCTCAACTCCCAGATCATACATCGGCTTGATAGGCGCATTGCAGGCAAGGAAGTTTGTAGGTCTGGGACCAAAGCTTATGATCTTGAGATTTGAGAGGGCATATACAGTCTTTGCGATGGGCAGGAAATCGTGTATCATATCAGCGCATTCCTCGGCTGTTCCCACAGGCTCTTCCGGTATGTAAGCCTTTACCCCACGGATGTCAAGGTTATAGCTTGCATTCAGCATACCGCAGTAAGCGTCGCCTCTGCTTGAGGAGAGAACTCCGATATTTTCCTCAGAGGCTGCACAGAACATTTTCGGACCGTCGAAATGTTTAGCAAGGAGAGTTTCAGAAATCTCCGGGCCGAAGTTGCCAAGATATACGCACAGAGCCTGACAGCCAGCTTTCTTCAGGTCGTCCAGAGCCTGCATCATGTGGATTTCGCTTTCAACGATACAGATGGGACATTCGTAGATATCTTCAGCATTGTACTTTTTTGTATAAGCCTCGACAAGTGCCTTTCTTCTGTTTACAGACAGGCTTTCCGGGAAGCAGTCACGGCTTACCGCAACGATTCCCACTTTGATTTCTGGTATGTTTATCATATTCTTTATCTCCTTTATTTTGATTTTATTTTGAAATAACATCACGGAGCTTCTCCACCAGCTCGCCGCACTCCTCACAGCTTACCGTACCTCCGCCGAATGGAACAAGGTTCCGGATAGGCATATAGCGCATCATAGCTTCAAGCATTTCAGAAGTACCTGCACCCATAGCGTCCTCATCAGCAGAGCCGCTGTCCTGACCGAAAGCACCCAGATATGGCTTCAGAACATCCATAACACCGTCGATATGGAGCAGGTCGCCAAGAAGTGTATCAAGGTCAATATTCATGGGGACGTACTTTCTGCCGTCAATGTGAACGGAAGTATGTGCGCTGAGATCAGCAGAGGAATTTCCTGCTGCAATAACATAATCACCAGCAGGAACGCACCAGTCACCCAGAACCTGATCATAATACGCAAAAGCACGTCTGTCCAGAGTAAATGTCACGGTTTTTGTTTCGCCTGCTTCAAGGAATACCTTTTCATATGCACGAAGCTCCATAGCCGGACGGATAACGAACTCATTCTTCTGAGGAAGAACATAAAGCTGCACTACCTCCTTGCCGCTTCTTGCGCCGGTGTTTGTAATGTCCACAGTAACGGTTACAGAGTCCTTGTCAGTGTATGAGGTGCTGTCTGTTCTTATGCCGGAAATATCGAAGCTTGTGTATGAAAGACCGTGACCGAACGGGAACAGTACCGGCATCTTCTTTGTGGAATAATAGCGGTAGCCTACAAATACGACCTCACGGTAAGGAGCGCAGTCACCCTCGCCGGGGAATGAAAGGTATGAAGGATTATCCTCAAGCTTTACAGGGAATGTTTCCGCCAGATGTCCGCTGGGATTTACGTCGCCATAGAGGATATTCACAGCCGCACCGCCGGCAGCCTGTCCTGCAAGATACGCTTCAAGAACGCCCTTTACATCACCGATCCACGGCATTTCCACAGGAGAACCGTTGTGGAGAACTACAACTGTATTTGGGTTCGCCGCAGCTACTTCTGCAATAAGCCTGTTCTGACAGTCGGGCATTCGCATATGACTTCTGTCAAAGCCCTCAGATTCAAATGAATCGGGCAGACCTGCAAAAATAACAGCCTTACCCGCATTCTGCGCAGCCTTTACAGCCTCTGCAATGAGAGCCTCGTCCGGTTCATTTGATTCAGCTTCATAGCCCTTCGCATAGGTCACATTATAACCCTTGGATTTAGCATATTCAAGTGCAGATTCAACCTTGTGAGAATTTATATGAGAGCTGCCGCCGCCCTGAAAGCGTGGATTTTCCGCAAATGCACCGATAAATGCGATCTTCTCAGCCTTGTCAAGAGGAAGGATATTCTCCTCATTCTTCAGCAGAACCATACATTCCTCCGCAACAGCTCTTGAAAGCTCGTGGTCAGCGTCACGGTCAAAGACTGCGCTTTCGTCACGTCCGGAGAGATGTCTGTCGAGAATAGTGAGAACTCTTTCCACGGCAGTGTCGAGCGTTTCCTCAGAAAGTCTGCCGTCCTTAACTGCCTGAACTATCTCAGCGTCACGGAAGCCGAAGCTTGAGGGCATTTCCAGATCCATGCCTGCTTCAAGGGCAGTACATCTGTCGCTTACAGCACCCCAGTCGCTTACAACGAATCCGTCAAAGCCCCATTCTCCACGGAGAATATCGGTGAGAGCATTCTTGTCGTCAGCGGCGTATGTGCCGTTTATTCTGTTGTAGGAGCACATAACCGTCCAAGGCTTTGCTTCTCTGATGGCACCCTCAAACGCTGCAAGGTAGATCTCTCTTGCGGTGCGCTCGTCCATACAGGAGCTGCTGCTCATGCGGCGGTGCTCCTGATTGTTTGCGTAGAAATGCTTGATGCTTGTGCCCACGTTCTTACTCTGAACGCCCTTGATAAAGTGCTTGGCAGTTTCGCTTGCTACCAGAGGATCTTCAGAGTAGTACTCAAAGTTGCGTCCGCAGAGAGGAGAACGCTTTATATTTACAGCCGGACCCAGCAGTACGGCAACGCCCTCAGCCTGACATTCATTGCCGAGAGCCTGTCCCATTTTTTCGATAAGCTCTCTGTCGAATGAAGCCGCAGTAGCGCAGCCTGCCGGGAAGCATACAGCCTTGATGCTTTCGTTTATGCCCATATTGTCAGCAGTTTCGTCCTGCTTGCGGAGACCGTGAGGGCCGTCGCTCATCATAAGTGAGGGTACGCCAAGGCGTTCAACGGCTTTGGTGTGCCAGAAGTCACCGCCGGAGCAGAGACCTGCTTTTTCTTCAAGTGTGAGTTTTGATATGATTTCCTTGATGTTCATGTGGTTTCCTCCTTATAATAAAAGTTTTTTGTGTTTGATGTTTCGGGGTAAATTGTAGTTTGCAGCTGGCGCCAGCTGCACCGCATTGCACCCCATTTAAGTTATGGCGTCCGATAAGTCTACACAAGTGCCCCTCAAGGGGCGTCTAGGTCGTGCGTGCAAAGTAAATACGCAAAGCGCACCACCCAAAGGCACCCCTTAGTAAGGGGAGCGCTGTGCGCAGCTGACTGAGGGATTGTAAGAAGCGCA
>JAZNOB010000015.1:0-1762 GCA_045580565.1 Ruminococcus sp. | reverse complement strand
AGATCGCCGGGCTTGAACTTCTCAGCGATAGCAGGGAACTGCTCCTTGATCATTTCGATAGTGTTATTGATAATGTCGCCGCTGTAACCCATAACGTGAGTCAGAGGCTTATAAACAACTGCCAGAATACCGAACAGCAGGAAGAACTGTAAAAACATCGGGAGACAGGAAGCACCGGGATTTACACCCTCCTCCTGATACAGTGCCATCTGAGCCTCCTGAAGCTTCTGGGGATCCTTCTGGTACTTCTGGCGAAGCTCCTTGAGCTTCGGGTTAAGTCTCTGCATCTTGGCAGAGCTTTTCTGGGTCTTGTAGTTGATGGGGAATAAAAGCGCCTTTGAGAATATGGTAAACAGAACGATGGCTACGCCGTAATTCTGAACCAGCTCATAGATAAAGCGCATTACATAGCCGAATGGAACGCCAAGCAGGTCATATAAAAAATTCATTGGATATTGTTTCCTTTCCGAGGATAGATTGAATCAGAGCATCTGTAGCTCATTCTCTTTTTTCCGATAAAACCAGGAAATTCCTCAGGAACATAATCAATGCCGCCGATATTCCACGGATGACAGCGTAAAAGCCTTTTTACTGCAAGATATACACCTTTTACTGCGCCGTGTTTCTTTACTGCTTCAAGAGCATATGTTGAACAAGTGGGATAAAAACGACAGCAAGGCGGTTTAAGGGGAGAAATACACTTCCGATAAAACTGTATCAGCAGCATACACAGGTATTTCACTTTACCTTACCTCCTGCTTCTGACAGACAACGATTAAGCCTGCGAAGTCCCTGACCTGTAAGAAAGCGAGTAAGCTCGCCTGAACGGATCGTAAGAATTGCTGCTCTTGCAACAATAACCATATCTATGCCCACCGGAAGCTGCTCCTCAGCCTCACGATAGGCAGCACGGATAACACGCTTTGCACGATTTCGCTCTACAGCTCCGCCGATCTTCTTGCCGGCAGTTATACCGAGCCTGTTGTATCCCAGCTTATTTTTCCGGACATATATCGCAACATAGGGCGATACTATCGTTTTTCCCCTATTGTACAGTGTAAGGAAGTCTTTGTTCCGGTTAAGTGTTTCCGTATGCAGCATAATTACCTCCGTTTCCTATGGAAGTTTTGCCTCCTAAAACAAAAAGACCACAAAATAATTTGTGGTCTGACTCGTTAGTGGCTAAGTCTTGCTCTGCCCTTGGCTCTTCTACGAGCTAAAACCTTTCTTCCGTTAGAGGTCTTCATTCTCTTCATGAAGCCGTGCTCCTTCTTTCTGTGAAGCTTCTTCGGCTGATAAGTTCTTTTCATTCTGTTCTCCTCCTCTCAGGGTGTATGTGTGTGATGTAAGGCAACAGGCTGGATATTTCTGCACATCCCTCGCCTGCAAAGACCTTTTCCACACTATTATAACTTATTTTCTCCGGCTTGTCAAGGGGTTTTTTTATTTTATTTTTTATTTCGGTTCTATCTTAGCATCTGGATGTAAATTGTAGTTTGCAGCTGGCGCCAGCCCGTCGCCCAACGGTAATGGCGACGGCACGCCTCACCAAGGATGTTCGGTGAGCTGCACCGCAGTCCACCCCATTTTAGTTGCGGCGTCCGGTAAGTGCGGCACAAGTGCCCCTCAAGGGGCGTTTAGGTCGTGCGTGCAAAGCAAATGCGCAAAGCGCACCGCCCAAAGGCTCCCCTTAGTAAGGGGAGCTGTCAGCGCAGCTGACTGAGGGGATTGTAAAAAGCGCAGTAACGCTGAAATTTCAGCC
>JAZNOB010000014.1:0-5536 GCA_045580565.1 Ruminococcus sp. | reverse complement strand
ATCAATATTCGAGAATAGCCGCAGCGTAGGTAAGTCCTGCGCCGAAGCCTACGAGACAGATCTTGTCTCCTCTCTTGATCTCGCCGGAGCGTACTGCCTCGTCAAGTGCGATCGGAATGGACGCACTGGAGGTATTGCCGTGGTTCTTGATATTTACAACAGCCTTTTCCATGGAGAGCTTCATGTTCTTCATAGCTGTTTCGATAATTCTGATATTTGCCTGATGAGGAATGATCTTATCAAGACTGCTCAGAGCCAGTCCGATCTTCTCAGCGGCAGCCTTTGCAGCCTTGGGCATTGCCTGTGTTGCAAAGCGGTAAACTTCCTTGCCGTCCTGCTTCATACAGTGGGCAAATCTGCCCTGAAGATCCTCCTCGAAATCATGCCACTTTTTCTTCAGCTTGCTTTCCTCTGCAAAGGGAGAATTGTATTCAGTGTGCTTTGCAAAGAGATACTTTGCGCCTGTGCCGTCTGCGCCAAGATGACTGGAATAGAGAGCCTCCGGATCATATTGAACTACAGCGGCAGCAGAGCCGTCGCCGAAGAGAATGCAGGATGAACGATCCTCGTAGTTGGTGATCTTTGAAAGCTGCTCGTTTGCTACAACAAGAGCATACTTTGCATTTTCCTCTGTTTTGAGGAAACGGTGAGCCATATCCATTGCATACACGAAGCCTGCACAAGCTGCGTTCAGGTCGAAGCAGGCAGCATTGACTGCTCCTGTCTCACGCTGGATGATGCAGGATGTGGAAGGCGTTGCGTAATCATGAGTAACAGAGGTGTCGATAACAAGGCTGATATCAGCAGGGTCGATACCTGCCGCCTCAATAGCTGCCTTTGCAGACTGCGCTCCCATATACCATGTAGGCTCGCCTGTTGCGATATGTCTGGAGCTGATTCCGGTACGTGTACGGATCCATTCGTCATTTGTTTCAATGAACTCCTTGTAGTCGTCATTTGTGAGTATTTTCTCAGGCATATAGCTGCCTGTTCCTAAAATGTGAAGGCCCATGGAAAAATTCCTCCGTTCCTATTGTGTTTATTTGAAATTTGTGATATGATAAAGGGAGCAGAGCATCCTCGGATGCTTTACTGCTGCAAATCAAACACTCTTACATTATACAATATTTCGGCGTGCTTTGCAATGGATAATCCCTATTTTTTCAGGGAATTTTCACCGTTTCTTATTTCTTGCACAAATTGTTAAATGAAACAGCGAAACCATTTGCGTAAATCGCCGATAATTTCAGAAAGGACATGAACTTATATGACAATTTCTCTCTTTTCCGGACAAGGCTCTCAATACACCGGTATGGGTCTCGACCTTGCGGCTGCTGATCCGTCACTGGATAATATCTATGAAACAGCCTCTGCTGTACTGGGATTCGACCTTAAAAAGATAATCGCTGAGTCTGACGCTGAGACTCTTTCACGTACTATCTACGCTCAGCCTGCTATTATGGCTACATCTCTCGTTTGCCTTGAAGCTGCCAAGAAAAAGGGCTTTACTTATGATGGTGTTGCAGGTCATTCTCTGGGTGAATATGCAGCTATGGTTGCAGCTGGTATGCTCTCCCTGGAGGACGGCTTCAGGGTTATCAAGGCTCGTGCGGAGGCTATGGACAAGGCTGCCCGTAACGCCGAGGGCGCAATGTGCGCTATCCTCAAGATGTCCGCTGAGGACGTTGAGAAGCTCTGCGAGGAGACCGAGGGCTACGTTGTTCCGGCGAACTACAACTCCACTATCCAGACAGTTATTGCAGGCGAAAAGGACGCTGTTGCAGCAGCTGCTGAGGCTGCCGCTGCAAAAAGAGCAAGAGCAGTTCCGCTGGCTGTTGCAAGCGCATTCCACACTAAGCTCATGCAGCCGGCTGCGGATGAGTTCTATGAAGCTGTAAAGGATGTTAAGTTCAGTGAACCGAAGTGCAAATTCTTCTCAAATGTTCTGGGCGCTGAGATGACCGACTTCTCCGATATGCCCGCAATGCTTGCAAAGCACATCGTATCTCCGGTACGCTTTACAGCTGAGCTGGCTGAAATGCAGGAACAGGGCTTTGATACATTTGTAGAGTTCGGCCCGAAGAATGTCCTCACCGGTCTCGTTAAAAAGACTCTTAAGGACGTTACCGCTAAAAACTGCGAAAACTGCGCGACTCTCAGCGAGGTGACTGCATAATGCAGAAATATACGCTCATCGGGTATCCTCTGGGCCACTCTATGTCTCCTATGATACATGAAAGGCTTTTTGCAGTCAAAAACAGAGAAGCTTCCTATGACCTGACTGAAATTTCACCGGAGGAGCTTCCTGCAAAGGCGCAGTCTCTGAAAGAGCTTAAAGGCTTTAACGTAACTATACCTCACAAGCAGAGTATCATTCCCTTTCTGGATGAAATGGGCGGATCTGCGAGGCGCTACAACTCTGTAAACTGCGTTGTGAATGATGGCGGCAGGCTTATCGGCTACAACACTGACTGCGACGGCTTTACGGATTCTGTAAAGGATTTCCCTATGGACGGCAAGGTACTGCTCATAGGCTGCGGCGGAGTGGGCAGAATGATGGCGGTTGAGGCGGTGCTTCATGGTGCTGACCTGACTATCGGCATACGTCCGAGCAGCATGGAAAAAGCTGCGGCTCTGACAAAAGAGATACTCGCAATGAAGCCGGACGCTAAGGTGCGTACTGCACTGACAGCAGACATTGACGAAAGCTTTGATGTGATACTCAACTCCTCTCCTGTGGGAATGTATCCGCAGACTGACGCTTGTCCCGTAAGCGATTCACTTATTGAGAAGTGCAGCTATGTATATGATGTTATATACAATCCCGTGGAAACTCTCCTTGTGAAAAAGGCAAAGGCTATGGGCAAGACTGCTGTAGGCGGCAGTGCAATGCTGGTTCTTCAGGCGGTAAAGGCTCATGAGCTGTGGGATGGTGACATCTACACAGAAGAACAGGTGCAGAGCATCATAGATGAGCTGGAGAATCGTATACGTGCAGATTTCCCTGAAAAGGCAGGTGCGGCGGAATGACAATATTCCTTTGCGGATTCATGGGATGCGGAAAGTCCGCTATGGGACGTGCCCTCGCAAGAAGGCTGAGACTGCCCCTTATTGATACTGATGATGCAATAGTACAGCAGGAAGGCATGAGCATCCCGGAGATATTTGAAAAAAAGGGCGAGCCTTATTTCCGTAAGGCTGAGGCAGAAGTCGTGCAGAGGCTCTGTGAAAAGAGCGCAGTTGTTGCCTGCGGCGGCGGAGCTATGCTGAATCCTGATACTGCGGCGGCGGCTCGTAAAGCTGGTGCGCATATCGCTCTTATCGACCAGACCTTTGAGGTGTGCTACGATCGCATCAGGAATGACCGGAACCGTCCCATCGTTCAGCGCAATACAAAGGAACAGCTCCGGAAGATATTTGACGAGAGAGCTGTTATTTACAGAAAGCATTCTACAGTTACAGTGCCGCCTGCGGAAACACCTGATGAAACGGCGGCAAGGCTTATAGAGCTGCTCCGGATACCTATGCCAACGGCAGCTCCAGAGGAGATAAAATGAAGATATACAATGGGAAAATTTACACCATGACAGATATGGGCGTTATTGAAAACGGCTTTATCTGCGTGGAAAACGGTAAGATCACAGAAGTAAGCAGCGGTGCGCCAGATAGCGTTTCGGCTGAAGATATTGACGCCTGCGGCGGTATAATCCTGCCAGGCTTTATCGACGCTCACACTCATATCGGTATTCTGGAAAACGGTCTTGACTTTGAGGGAGATGACTGCAACGAAGCATCCGACCCCTTTACTCCTCAGATGCGTGCCATCGACGGCGTAAACGCTCTGGATCTCTGCTTTGAGGAGGCTGTCAAGGGCGGTGTTACTGCTGCTATGACCTCGCCGGGCAGCGCAAATGCCTGCGGCGGTTCTATGCTGGTGCTGAAAACAAAGGGCATTTGTGCGGATGAAATGGCTGTAGCAACTATCGGCATGAAATTTGCTCTGGGCGAAAATCCCAAGAATGTCTACAACGGACGGGATGAATCCCCTAAAACAAGAATGGCTACTGCTGCCATAATCCGTGAGGGACTTTACAAGGCAAAGCGTTACCTTTCCGACTGCGAGGCTGCCGAGGAGGACAGCGAGCTTCCGGACTACGACGCTAAATGTGAGGCTCTTATACCTTTATTAAAGGGCGATATGAAAGCCCACTTCCATTGTCACCGTGCAGATGATATCTGTACAGCCATACGCATTGCAAAGGAATTTCACCTTGACGCTGTGATCGTTCACGGCACAGAGGCGCATCTCATTCCGGATACGGTTAAAAATGCAGGAGTACCCGTAATATGCGGCCCTATCCTCTGCGACAGATGCAAGCCGGAGATGAAGAACCTCACCATAGATGCTCCTGCGATCCTCAGAAAGCATGGCATTGACATGGCTATATGCACTGACCATACAGTTATACCCATACAGTATCTGTCTGCGACTGCGGCTCTTGCTGTAAAGGGCGGTATGAGCGAGGAGGATGCGCTGTACAGCATAACAAGAGGTGCGGCGGAAATTCTCGGCGTACAGGACAGAATGGGCAGCATTGCAGCTGGTATGGACGCTGACATACAGCTGTATAAAAAAGATCCTCTCGATATTCGTGAGGACCCGTGGTATGTTATGATCGACGGAAAGGAATGTGTGAATAATGGATATTGATAAGGAACTGCGTAAGATGGAGGAGGACATGAAGGCTCATGAAAAGGGCGTTCGTGACGGGAGACGCACAAAGGCGGCTGCGGCTGATGCTGAGGCGAAAAAGTCCAATCCTCTCCTTGAATTTGTAGTAGGCTTTCTGCTGCTGGGTGTGAGCATTTACTGGATTCTCAACTCCTTTGAGGTAAGATTTGTCTGGGGAAGCATCTTTACAGGCTTCGGTATCAGTGCTCAGATGGCGACAGGTCTTATGCTCATTCCGCTGCTGATAGGAATTGGTCTTGCGTTCTTCATGAAAAAGAAAACAATTCCGGGCATTGTAATTGCGCTGGGCTTGCTGATAATACTCATAACACTTCTGACAAGCGTGCGGTTTACGCCTATGCGTGCTACACTCTGGCAGTATGTGCTTATGTTCGGTATGTTCGCCGCAGGCGCAGGTCTTCTTGCGAAGTCGCTGTTTTCCAAAAGCTGATAAACCTGAATATATGTGAAAAGGCAGTCTCGTGTGAGGCTGCCTTTTTTGTGGTAAATTGTAGTTTGCAACTGGCGCCAGCTGCACCGCCCAAAGGCTCCCTTTGAGAAAGGGAGCTGGCACGCCGAAGGCGTGACTGAGGGATTGGTTTTCGAAGCGAAAAGCTGAAATTTTAGTTTGTTTATCACTGAGCAATTCCTCCACCGCAGCAAGCTGCGCTCAGCTCTGCACGCCCTTCGGGTGCCCCTCCCTTTAACAAGGGAGGCTTATGATGTACGCTATAACTCAACGCCAAACTACAACTTATAATATGCTCCCGTCACGATTCTCATGCCACAGAAAGGAGAACTCCA
>JAZNOB010000013.1:0-1571 GCA_045580565.1 Ruminococcus sp. | reverse complement strand
GGTCTTTTCTAAGGAAGAATAATTATGCAGTATACTTTTGTAACCTGCACACCGGAGGAGACTATCGCTCTTGCAAAGAGGATAGGCGCACTTCTCCGTGCGGGAGACTGTATCGCCTACTACGGCGATTTAGGCGCAGGCAAAACTACTTTCACAAGAGGTCTTGCAATAGGAATGGGACTTCCAGATGAAGTCTCATCCCCAACCTTTGCTATAGTAAATGAATACCACGGTAAGGGTGCGGTATCACTTTATCATTTTGATATGTATAGAATAATGAGCAGCGATGAGCTTGAAACCACGGGCTTCTATGATTATCCCATGGAGGAAAGCGTATTTGCTGTTGAATGGTCGGAGAATATCGAGGACGCCTTTCCGGAGGATGTTATCCGCATTCAGATAGACAGAATAGACGACGACACAAGAAAAATAACTATCGAGGGAGATGAACGCTTTGCGCATATTGGGAATTGACACTTCCGGAACAGTAGCAGCTGCTGCAATATATGACAGCGAGGCTGATCTGCTTTTAGGACAGCAGCTTGTGTATACAAAGCGCACTCATTCACAGGTAATACTTCCTCTGGTGCAGAGACTTCTTGAGGATACAGGTCTTGATATTTCTGACATAGACCGTTTCGCTGTTGCAGCAGGGCCGGGTTCATATACAGGACTGCGCATAGGCATTGCTGCTGTAAAGGCTATGGCTTTTGCGCAGGGCACGGAATGCTGCGGAATTTCCACGCTTAAAGCATTGAGCTTTCAGGTGCACCTTGCGGGAAAGAGCACGGTATGCGCTGTTATGAAAGCGAGAAAGGGTCTTGTATACGCAGGAATATACGGCTTTAACGGCAGAGAATGTACCTGTCTTATGGAAGATGCGCTTATGCCTGAGGAAGATCTTCTTGCAAAGCTTTCAGAATATGAAAGTGTTATGCTTACAGGCGATGGTGCAGCTGATTTTATTGAAGCGTACAAGCCGGAGAATGTGCTCCTTGCACCGGCAGCAGTGAGACTCCAGAACGGCGCAGGACTTTGCATTAGTGCAGTAAGCGAAAAGGCACAGACTCCCGACGAACTTAAAGCAGAATATTTACAGCTTGTCAAGGCGGAAAAGGACAGGCTCGACCAGAATAAGAACTGAGGTAATTTATATGAAAATTTATATCGGATGCGACCACGCAGGCTATGAAATGAAGGCTGAGATCATCAAGATGCTCACAGAAAAGGGTCACGATGTTGAGGACATGGGCGGTGACGGCGGACGTGTTGAATATCCCGTTATCGCAAAGAAGGTAGGTCATGCCGTAGCAGATAACGAGGGTTCAAGAGGAATCCTTATCTGCGGAACAGGTATCGGTATGTCGCTTGCAGCGAATAAGATCAAGGGTATCCGTGCGTCTCTGTGCGCAGACCACTTCTCAACCAAGTACACAAGACTTCATAATGACGCAAACATCATGTGTATGGGTGCAAGAACTCTCGGTGTAGGCGTAGGACTGGAGCTTGCAGAGATTTTCGTTGACACACCCTTTGAGGGCGGCAGACACGCTCTGAGAGTTGACATGATC
>JAZNOB010000012.1:0-9868 GCA_045580565.1 Ruminococcus sp. | reverse complement strand
CAAGGAGTTGTGTGATGAAATTGTCTTCCTAAGACCGCTTGGCCTCCGACTTCTGTTTCTCTGGAAACACCTATCGGCGAGGAGGAGGACAGCCATCTGGGTGACTTTATTCCCGATGATGACGCTCCGGAGCCGGCTGATGCGGCTTCTCTCATGATGCTCAAGGAAACTCTCAACGAGGTTCTCAACACTCTTACCGATCGGGAAGCAAAGGTTCTGAGACTGCGTTTCGGTCTTGAGGATGGACGTTCCCGTACTCTCGAAGAAGTAGGCAAGGAGTTTGAGGTCACAAGAGAGCGTATCCGTCAGATCGAAGCAAAGGCTCTCCGTAAGCTCCGCCATCCAAGCCGCAGCAAGAAGGTAAAGGATTTTCTGGATTAAGTTTCATCCTTTTTGCGGCTTGCTACATAGGGCTTCCTGTTATCTTTTATAAGAAGTTCCTTTTCCGCACCTATTTCACCTTCAAGTACATAAGAGACTGTCAGTACCATGGCAGTCTCTTTTTTTGTATATTTCGTTTTCGACCGAATTATCCTGCACTCCGAGAGAAAGTTCGCCTCATATCTCTCCTGCTGCTCCTGTAGATTTTTTCTCATTTCTTCCTCAGAAAGCGTGATCTCCTCCGTACCGTATTCCATATACACAGTTTTTTCAAGGCTTACAGGCAGCTTCTTACCAAACAGAGTAAGGGGCGTGCTTTCAGTTCTTATGTTGTAGTCGCTGTAAGGATTTTCCCCGAAGCTTAACGGCAGTCTCATGGAAAACAGATCAAGGGTCCTCTGCTCTGTTTCTGCACCAGTAAAATCCCTGACAGTCTGCACTGAATCGCAGAAAAAGGTCTGCTCCTCCTCATATATACCCGTTATCTCAGCTGACGCATGAGTAAAGGTCATATGACCATTTTCATCAGCCCAGATACCGCTTACAATGATTTCACCTTCCTTTACAGCTGTACCGGCGCTATGAGTAAGCTGTCCGCTGCTGACGCTGGCATTTGTTATCTGCGCCGTTCTGTCAGCAACTATATGACAGGGTACACGGTCATGAATCAGCTCAGGCTTTCCGGTTGTCTCCATCACTTCAACAACAAGCCTGTTGCCCGTATGACGTATCCCGACCCATGCTATCTCATCAAAGGCTGACCGCACCTGAAGCTCGCTTCTGTAAAAATCCACATCACCTATAAATACACCTCGTCTGACAGAACATTCTTCAAGGACAGCAAGTATCTCCTGATCTGTTACAGTATCATTGCCCTCAATATCTATGACCATTACAACATTGGCAGTATACACAAGCAGCAGCGCACCAAGCAGCAGACCTAAAGGGATCCCGAATCTTCGCCTGTATCTGTGCATAAGCAGAGGAAAGGAAAACTCATCATGAAGTTGAAGCTCTGCATTATTTTCCTCAGCAAGTCTCCGGAGAAAGCGCACATCCTTCCGGCGAACTGAAAAGTGAAGCATCTCTCCCTTGCAGAACTGCTTACGGCAGACTATACCGCTGCTTCTGAGCTTATTTATAAGTCTGTAGCCTGATGACGCTTTTACAGAAACATTAGTCCAGCCTCTGAAAAGTCTCTCAATCCTGTATCTTCTTTCCATTGCCTCCGGCTGCTCCTTTCCGTATCCATTCAACTGACTGGATGTCTCCATAAACCTCAAGAGTATCAGCGGAGCAGCTGTCAGCATACAGTCCGCTGCCCCATATGTGTAGCTGATGATCCGTAAGCTCCACTGCTATACGGATGTCGTTGTATTCAAGTATACGCCGGCAGTTTTCAAGATAAATATGTTTTCCGGCTGTAACTGTTACCACGCTCTCACGGTATGTAAGCCTTCTTCCCTTCTGACGAAGCGTTTCCCTCACAGCCATCACCTCACTCAATTCTATGTACCTGTTCTGCGGAATAGTACAATTATATCGGGCATATCCTTTTCCAGAGGTGATAATATGGAAAAATACAGCTTCAGGACAGGCGCAGTGTGCGCCGCCTTTCTTGTAATTACAGCAGCAGTGCTTCTATGCGGCACGGAAATTTTCAGAGGTATGAGGGATTCCGTCGACGCCTGTCTCTATACCATGATACCATCGCTGTATGCTATGATGATCTGCAGTGAGATATTCATATCCTCCGGAATAGCTGAGTATACAGCACGCTTTTTCCATAAACCCGCTCGTTTCATTTTCGGTGCAGACGGTCAGGTCCTTGTCATATTCCTGTTCAGTCAGGCTGCCGGATATCCTGTGGGCGCAAGAATGATATGCCGTCTCTATGAAAAAGGACAGCTGAGCCGGACTCAGGCTTCATGGCTTTCAGGAGTGTGCTACGGCGGAGGCCCTGCATTTCTGTCAGCATTGTTTGCCGACAATAGCCGCCACGGGTTGTATATATTCATAGCCAGTACTTTTTCAAATCTTCTCATATTCACCGCCATGTGCAGACCTCTGAAGCTTAAATGCAAAAATGCGCCTCATAATTCAAGTCTCTCCTCCGGAACATCACTTGTTGAGGCGGCAGCATCAAGCGGTGCTGCACTGCTGAAAATATGCAGTATGGTCATAGTATTCGGCGGAATAGCCGGCTTGCTGGAGGGGCTTGGATTAAACAGGCTTTTTCCTGAGAATATATACAGATACATCCTCGGATTCGCTGAGATCAGCCGCATAACCGGATGCTTCCCGTACGCTTCATACGAGCTGCCTGTTCTTGGTGCTGCGCTCTCTTTCGGCGGAATATGCGTACTTATGCAGCTTAATGCTGTAACAGAGGGAAAGCTGAATATGACACGGATCACAGCAGTCCGCATGACAGCGTCACTGCTTACCTGGGTGCAGCTTTACCTCTGGCAAAGTTTTTTTCCGTCAGAAGACGCAGTACATACAGCAGTAACAAACGTACAGTCCTTTTCGCCCTCAGACGCCTCACCTCTGCCGTCACTCCTTCTCCTGATAATGACTACAATACTTCTCCTCAGTACGGACAGGAGCGTTTATGGAAAATGACAGCAGATAATTTGGAAAAAAGGCATTTTTTCTATTGACAAGAACGGAAAATGGTCTTATAATTATAGTGTATAGATTTGTATGCGAAGGATCAAACGAAAGGTAAAGGGGGTATAACATATGAAACTATACAAAAAAATAGCAGGTCTTATGCTGGCTGGCGTAATTACTGTTACAAGCTTTTCCGCAAGCATTCCTGCATTCAATATTACAGCAAATGCTGTTTACGACACCTGTGACGACTGGATCCACGCTGAGGGCAGCAAACTCTACGACATGAACGGAAATCAGGTATGGCTTACCGGTGCAAACTGGTTCGGCTTCAACTGTACCGAGAATTTCCCGCACGGTCTCTGGAGCGCAGACTGCGACCAGCTGCTTTCATCTGTTGCAGACCACGGCATTAACTGTATCCGTTTTCCTGTTTCAACAGAACTTCTGGTTTCATGGATGAACGGTACTCCTTTAAAACCTGTTGGATTTAACGCTGCCAATTCACCTGATTATTCCTTCAATCCCGATTTTTGTGATGAAAACGGCCAAACAATGGACAGTCTGGGCATCTTTGATGTTATCATGAAGAAGATGAAGAAGTATGGCATCAAGGCTATTATCGATGTCCACAGCCCTGCATCACATAACTCAGGTCATAACTACAATCTGTGGTATCACGAGCCTTCTGCTCCTGATGCTGACAATATGGCTATCGCTGCCGACGGTACAAAGATGACTACTGAACACTGGATCGATTCTCTTGTGTGGCTGGCTGACAAGTACAAGAACGACGATACAATTATCGCTTACGACCTGAAGAATGAACCTCACGGCAAGCGTGGCTACAGCGGTACTACCTGTCCGACCGGCATTGCAAAGTGGGACGGCTCTACTGATGAAAACAACTGGGCTTATGCTGCTACTGAATGCGGCAAGGCTATTCTTGAAGTAAACCCGCACGCTCTTATCCTCATCGAAGGCGTTGAACAGTATCCCAAGACTGAAAAGGGCTATACATATGATACTGCTGATATATGGCAGGCTCCTGCTGACCAGTCTCCGTGGCACGGTGCATGGTGGGGCGGCAATCTGAGAGGTGTAAGAGATTATCCCGTTGACTTCGGCGATGCTACTCTCAATAAGCAGATCGTTTACTCTCCTCATGACTACGGCCCTACTGTATATGAGCAGACATGGTTCGACAAGGATTTTTCAACACAGACTCTCCTTGACGACTACTGGTATGATACATGGGTATATATCAACGAAGAGGATATCGCTCCGCTGCTTATAGGCGAATGGGGTGGACATATGGACGGCGACATCAACCAGAAATGGATGGGTCTGCTTCGTGACTACATGATAGAAAACCACATCAATCACACCTTCTGGTGTCTCAATCCCAACTCAGGTGATACCGGCGGTCTGCTGGACCATAGCTTCAAAGTATGGGATGAAGCAAAATACGCACTCTTTGAACTGTCTCTGTGGCAGACTCAGGATACCGGCAAGTACATCGGTCTTGACCACCAGTATCCTCTCGGTATAAATAATACCGGTCTTTCACTCAACCAGTACTACGGCGAATTTTCATCTACCGAGGGAAGCAACATCAACGGCGGTACTATTATCGGCGGAAGCACAACACCCACCGATCCTACAACTCCTACTGAATCCGGCATACTCGGTGACGTTACAGGAGATAAGAAGGTTACTATCACTGACCTCGTAAAGGTTGCAAAGTATCTGGTAAAGGCTAAGAACGCTTCTGTAGATACTGAAGCTGCTGACGTAAATGCAGACGGCAAGCTCAATGTGTATGACCTTATGCTGTACAAGAAGTACGTCTGCGGCGGTATTACTAAATTCCCTGGTGAGGCTTAAATTATGAAACGTACTGACTATCTTTCATGGGATGAATATTTCATGGGCGTTGCAATGCTCTCCGCACAGCGCAGCAAGGATAATAATACTCAGGTAGGCGCTTGTATAGTAAACGAGGAAAATAAGATCGTCGCTGTAGGATACAACGGTATGCCTATCGGCTGCAACGATGATGATATGCCCTGGGAACGTGAGGGCGGCTTTCTTGATACAAAATACGCATATGTCTGCCACGCAGAGCTGAACGCCATACTCAACCGTAATGAAGGCAGCCTGAAGGGATGCAAGCTCTACGTTACACTTCATCCATGCAACGAATGCGCCAAGGCTATCATACAAAGCGGCATCAGCGAGGTCATCTACGGTGACAACAAATATGCTGAGGCAGACAATGTAAAGGCTGCTACCATGATGTTTCTCCATGCAGGCGTCAGAACAAGAGCGTATCACTCCACAGGACGCAAGCTCACCATCACACTTTAGTTTTCGGAGGTTTCCATGGCAAACTTAAGATTCAAGTGTGCATCCTGCGGAAATGTCTGCGATGCACCAGTAAACAGCATATGCAATAAATGCAGTCAGCCTCTTCCTGCTGCTACAGGAGGTTATGTTCAGATCTATCGTATGGGTTCACCAATCGGTGTGGCTATCGGCTACGGCGTTTATATCAACGGTCAGCCCTATGGCCATATCGGCAACAAGCAGAGCATACGTGTTCCGCTGCCCTATGGTACATATACATTCCACTTCACCTGCGGAATGACAAGAAAATGCGAGGATCTTACTGTTACGCTCACGCCCGAAGCTCCGGTACAGTTCATCAAGGCTCGTATCAAGCCTGGCTTCTGGTCCAATAAGATAATCGCTGAATCTGCTCAGGCAGCTGATATGCCTCCTATGGATTAAGAACCTGAGACAATACTCAATAAATCAAAGCTCCCTCATGATCCGCAGTTCAGCGGCAATGAGGGAGCTTTTTATGTAATATGACGAAAAACATCCTCAAAAAAATTCAGTATTTTTTTGCAATACCCCTTTGTTTTTTCCGAAGAATATGTTATAATAGAGAAAATGGGTTTTTATTGCCTGTATATGCTTATCTACAAGAAAGGAAGACGCAATATATGCGCATACGCCATAAACCATGGGCAAAGCCTGAGCTTGAAGGCTGTCCCTTCTACATAATAAATCCGAAAGAGCAGAAAGGTAAATGGAACACACTTTTCCCAAAAAAGCAACCTCTTAGACTTGAACTGGGCTGCGGTAAGGGCGGCTTCATCTCTCAGGAAGCTCCTGCTCATCCTGAATATAACTACATAGCCATCGACATCAAGAACGAGATGCTGGTGCTTGCCAAAAGAAAACTGGAGGCTGCATATTCTGAGAAAAAGCTGCCCCTTGACAATGTACGCATCTTCATATGCAATCTTATGCTTTTTTCAGAGCATTTTTCATCTGAGGACAGAGTTGACAGGATTTATATAAACTTCTGCAACCCATGGCCACGTCCCAAGCACAATAAGAGAAGGCTTACTCACCTGAGACAGCTTCTTCAGTATAAGACTGTGCTTGATGGTGAGATCTGGTTCAAGACAGACGACGACCTGCTCTTTGAGGAGTCTCTTCCCTATTTTGAGGAAGCAGGCTTTAAGGTGACATTCAAAACCTACGACCTCCACAAGGAAGATGGCATCGAAAGCTTCCAGACTGAGCATGAGAAAATGTTCGATGAAATGGGCAAAAAGATAAAGTTCCTTATTGCGAAGCCTATCGCTTGAAAAGCTTGAAATATATAACGAAAGGACTATTAAGGCATGGCACTTAATGAAAGATCATCCAGAACAAGACACGTTTCTATGGAAATCGTTGCCGATGGTATGCAGGCTAATGAAAATCCTGCCGCATGGCATAGAGGTCTTGGCTGTATTACTGCAAATAACTCCTCCCGGCTGCTTCTTGATTATAAGGTAGAGCATCCCAAGGAATATGACGAAATGATGCGCCTCCTTTTCCAGAAGGATTACGGCGTTGGTCTCCGCCATATCAAAATAGAGCTGGGGGCTGATATAAATTCATCTTCCGGTACTGAACCGGCTACAAAGCGTTCAATGGAGGAATGCGCAGACGTAACGAGAGGCGCAGGCTTCCAGTTTGCAGCTGACGCAAAGGCTATCAATCCGGATATCACCCTTGATATTCTCCGCTGGGGCGAACCGGCTTGGGTCACAAGAGCCTTTTCATTCAGTCAGCAGCAGGGCTTTGAAGCACGATATTCATGGTATCGTGATACTCTCCTTGAGGCATACAATGTTTATGGTCTGAAGTTTGACTTTATCAGTGCGGACGCAAATGAAACCGACATTGCTGATGAAACATGGATACTCTATCTGAGAGGCAGACTTGATCAGGAGCAGAATGCTCCTTACGATTTTCAGAAGATAAAGCTGATCGCTTCCGACGAAGTAGGCACAAGAAACATTGCTGCCCAGATGGTGGAAAACTACAAGCTCAGAAACGCTGTAGACGTTATCGGTCTCCACTATAATACATACGGTGATTCCTATACAAATCTTCTCAACGAAGCATACGGAAAGGAAATATGGTACAGCGAAGGAATCGCACCATGCAATCTTTCACATCTGACCGTACAGGCTGACGGCAGCGGTATTGCCGGAAAGAACGGTGCTATCGACGTCGCTAACCGTATCATCAACAGCTACTATAACGGCAAGATGTGTATGTATGAGTTCCAGCCGGCTATTGCGTCCTACTACGACGGCTCATGCTATGCACCCAAGCATCTTATCTGCGCATGGGAGCCATGGTCAGGCAATTACCGCCTTGACAGCGGCTTCTGGATGGCTATGCACTGGGGACGCTTCTCACCTAAGGGATGGCTCTATGTAAATGGTGCCTGCTACGGCGACGGCGAGGAAAATCACTATATCACCAATACAAGCAACAACTTCATGACGCTGGTATCACCTGACAGAAGCGAGATGACCATGCACTTTACAAACGAGGATGACGAACCAAGAACCTATTCCGTTCTGGTAAAGGATATGGCTTTTGACAACAAGGTCCTGTCCACTGTCATTACAAAGGGTCCGGAGAACGGTCAGAAGTATGATGCAAACTGGTTTGTACGTGGCAAGGCTATCCGCCCAAGTCATCGTACCGGTGAGACATATCTCATCAAGGTTCCGCCACGCTCTATCATGACTGTAACTACTCTTGATACAGAATGGGTAAACGGCGTCCAGACCTTCCAGAAGAATCCGCCCAAGTCAGAGCGTCTTGCACTTCCCTACACAGACGATTTCCAGTACAAGCCTGAGGAGCTTCGTGTAAGAGGCTGCTCACCGAGATATACTACAGATCAGGGCGGCGCATTTGAACTGGTTCACTCCGATCAGGACGGCGATATCATCTGTCAGCGTATTACAAAGAATAATCTCCCTACAAACTGGCGCTTCAGAGGCACACCTGAGCCTATCACCTGTCTCGGCGACGACCGCTGGAGAAGCTACAGTGCGGAGATCGATGTGCGTCTTGACAATATGCACCCGGATAACTATGCAGGTCTGGGTATACGCTACAACTCCTCTGTAAGCTGCGAGGTAACATCACGCTGCGGCTACAGTGCTCTGCTTTACGGAAACGGTACATGGAAGCTTCTGGATATGGACTCAGTTGCTGCTGAGGGCAGACTTCTTAGAATACCGGGAAGAAACTGGCACAGACTGAAGCTCCTTGTTCTGGGTGATTCTATCCTGTTCTTCATCAACGGCAATATGATCACAAGCTATCGCCCTCAGTGCATCGTAAACTCCGGACGTGTGAGCCTGCTGAGTGCATATGAAATGAACACCTTCAAGAATCTGGAGGTAACTCCTATGCCTATCCTGCCGCTGTACGCACGCCGCTGTGACTGCTTCTCCGAAGGAATATTCTACAACGAATTCTGGGAAGTATGCCCTGCTGAGAAGTACACCTTCTATAACCGCACAGCAATGAAGGCTCTTGAAAATGCGGCATTCTCCTGCAAATTCACAGGAACCGGCATTGCAGTTATCGGTACTGCCGAGGACGCTATGTTCAATGTAATGATCGACGGCGAGACTGTATACGACCAGCACTTTGTTGCAAGCTGCGGTCCTCGTCAGGCGTGCTTCGTAATCGAGCAGCTTCCGCCTGGTGAGCATACTCTGTATGTCACCCTCGTAAGCGGTGAGTTCAAGCTGGACGTTCTTGAAATACCTGAGAATCACGTTATGATGCCTGATATGCTTGTTGTAACACCTGCTGCACTCGCTGCTGCTGAGCTGCGTGAGCAGGAGCTTTATCAGAAGAAACTTGCACAGCAGCAGGCTGCTATTGCAGCTGCACGCACTCTGGAACAGGCTGTAGAATCTCTGGCTGATGAGCCTCTGGATGAGGAGGAGTTCTACGAACCGCCCAAGCGTTACACCGAAGCACCGGCAGTTAAGCAGGTAAAGGAAGAACCTGCGCCTGCACCTGTTGCTAAGGAAGAACCTGTTGTACAGGCTGCTGAAACAGATACTGAGGAAGCTCCGGCTGCTGATACTGCTCAGGAAATTATTCCCGAATTTGCTTCTCTTATAACACCCGTCCTCAATGAAAAGGAAGCAGAAGCTATTGACTCTGCTGCAGACTCCGAGACTGTAAATACACCTGTTTCTGAGGTTCAGACAGAGACTGTGAAGGATGCTGAAAGAGCAAAGGCTGACGAGATATACCGTTCAGTTACGCAGCAGGTTGAAGCTGAACATAAGGTAAAGCCTACACCGGCTCCGGCTGTAAAGGAAGTACCTCTTATGCCTACTGCAATTATTGAGTCTGAAGACGCACCTGCTTTCCGTCCGGGCTTTAATATTGATATTGACGTATAATAAAATAGGCTCTCAACCAAAAGTTGGGGGGATTTTGACAATGTGCGGAGCACACCGACCAAGGCTCCCCC
>JAZNOB010000011.1:0-23410 GCA_045580565.1 Ruminococcus sp. | reverse complement strand
GCAAGCTTCCAGAAGGATACAGCCAATAACGCTTTCTATGCAAATGTTCCATCGCTTTGTGCAAATCCATGGGATATTCAGGCTCAGTGCAGCGGAATAACACTTGAAAACGGACAGCTGTATCAGATAAGCTTTGAGGCAAGCTGTGACACCGGTGCTCCTATGGAGGTATACATCAACCATCAGGAAGGACAGAACTGGGTCAATTGCTGGAACAGCAAGTTATCCACTCTGAATTCCGAGTATCAGGAATTTACCTACACCTTCGGCTATACAAGCAAAACAGCCTATGACTGGAATATATGCTTCAACTACGGCGAGGGCGCAGGCTATTACAGGATAAGAAATCTCAAGCTCAAAAAAATCAACATCGACTGATAAACAAAAGCAGCCTCCGGATAAACACCGGAGGCTGCTCTTTTTGTATAGATCAGAATTTCTTTGAGACATCCGCAAGCTTGCCGAGACAAGGTTCAAATGAAACGCCGTACCAGCATTCTTCCATACAGGGAATAGTCTCGTTTATTGCGTCAGAGGTAAAGGACACCGCCGCATCAAGAGCCTGCTGCAAAGACGCACCCTTTGTAAGAGCACCGGAGAACACACTTGCGAACACATCTCCTGTACCGTGCATGGAGTGCTCAATATGAGGCTGGAACGCACTGCAGAATGAATCAGTTTCCCTGTCATAAGCCACTGCACCGTGCATCCCGTCATTATAGCGGACACCGGTTATAACTGCCGCCCTGCATCCAAGGTCAGTGAGTCTGCGGAGAATACCCTCGATATAAGCCCTGTCATATTCCTCAGTATAAGGAATGCCCAGCAGGTAGGAGACTTCCGTCATATTCGGAACGATTATATCAGCCTTGCTGCACAGTGTTTTCATTTCCTGCGCAAAATCCGGAGTGAATCCGGCATACAGCCTTCCTCTGTCGCCCATAACAGGGTCAACTATAATAGTCGTATCATCGCTTCTGAAGGTATCAAAGAAGTCAGCCACCATTTTAACCTGTTCAGAAGAACCAAGATAGCCTGTGTAGATACCATCGAAGTGGATACCTACCTTTTCCCAATGCTTTGTGATATCGGGAATATCTTCAGTCAGATCACGGAAGGTATATCCGGTAAAGCCTCCGGTGTGAGTAGAAAGCACCGCAGTAGGAATGACCGCAGTTTCAAGTCCCATCGCAGACAGTACAGGCAGAGCTACTGTAAGAGAGCACTTTCCGAAGCAGGAAATATCCTGAATTGTCACTATTCTTTTCAGCATAGAAATAACCTCCGTGATCGCATTTTTCTTCTTACATATTATAGCCTATCTGCCTTTTTCTGTCAAGGAAAATTTAACTGCGTCAGTTCTTCTTGATAAGAGCAATAACGCCCTTTACAACCTGAACCAGCAGCATAGAGCCGATACTCAGACCATGTGCCAGAGCGAAGAGCGCACCTGTCATGCCCGGGTCGATCTGGAACAGACCATGGAGCGCCGGAATGAGAAGAACTGCATTTACGAAAAGCATACCTACCGCAAATGCAATAAGTCCTACGGGATTGTCAAGGAGCTGCTTTGAGAAGATAACAGGCTTCTCAGATTTACAGCTGAAGCCGTGCCAGAGACGTGACATACAGAGAACTGCAAATGCAAGAGTCATTGCAAGGCTGCCGGAGCCGAATCCAAACCAGCCCACCATATATGCAGCAGCAGTTGCGATCGCAATACATACGCCGGAATAGCCTACCTGTCCCATGAAAGACTTTGTAAGGATGGATTCGTTAGCAGGTCTGGGCTTGCGTTTCATGACCTCATCGGAGTGCGGTTCCAGACCCAGTGCAATAGCCGGCAGAGAGTCTGTGAGCAGATTGATAAACAGCAGATGAATAGCAGCAAAGGGCTGGTCGAAGCCTGCGATAGAGCACAGGAGAACTACCAGAATAGCCGCCAGATTACCGGACAGCAGGAACAGGATAGAACGCTTGATATTGTCGTAGATATTTCTGCCGTTCTTTACAGCCTTTACGATAGTTGCAAAGTTGTCGTCAGCCAGAACCATAGCCGCCGCATCCTTGGAGACCTCAGTACCTGTAATACCCATAGCAACGCCAACATCCGCCTGCTTCAGCGCAGGAGCGTCATTTACGCCGTCGCCTGTCATAGCAACTATACAGTCTCTCCTCTGCCATGCCTTTACAATACGGATCTTGTGCTCAGGTGTAACACGTGCATAAACTGACTTGTCCTTTACAAATTCAACCATATCATCATCTGAGATACTGTCAAGAACTGCGCCCTCAACTGCCTCGTCAGCACGTTCAAGAATACCTATCTCCTTAGCAATAGCAGAAGCAGTTACAACATGGTCGCCGGTTATCATTACCGGCTTGATACCTGCGCTGCGGCACTCGGTAACAGCCTGCTTTGATTCAGGTCTGGGCGGATCCATCATAGCGATAAGACCCATATAGTCAAGATCATACTCATCAGATATCTGAAGCTTGTCGCCCTCAAATTCCTTGCAGGCAAAGCACAGAAGACGGAGACCCTGCTTTGACAGCTCCTCTACCTGTTCTCTTATCTGCTGCTTCTGGGACTCGGATATGGTCATTCTCTCGGTGAGAACATCCGCAGCGCCCTTTGTGAACATCACACGTTTGCCCTCGATAATATTGAGAGTTGACATAAGCTTTCTGTCAGAATCAAAAGGTATCTCGCTGATTCTGGGATATGCCGCACGGATCTCAGCATCACTCATACCGGAGCTGTGTGCAAAGGTGATGAGTGCAGTTTCAGTGGGGTCGCCTATCTCCTGACCATCCTTTACGGATGCGTCATTACAGAGGACAGCGGCTGTAATAAGAGCCTTTTCATCGGAGCTGTTTGTGTTTACATCTTCAGCGCTTATCATGTGACCCTGAGCTACTATCTTGCGTACAGTCATCTTGTTCTGGGTAAGAGTACCTGTCTTGTCAGAACAGATAACAGATACCGAGCCAAGACCTTCTACAGCCTGAAGCTTTCTCATGATGGCATTTTCCTTCGCCATCTTCTGCGTACCTAAAGAGAGAACGATAGTAACGATAGAACTGAGAGCCTCCGGAATAGCAGCAACTGCAAGAGCAATAGCAAACATGAGAGAGCTCATGACATTGTCGAAGTTCAGTGTATCAGCACGCCACAGCTGGAGTCCGAATACTACTGCACATATGATAAGAATAACGATGGAAAGCTTTCTGCCGAACTGGTCAAGAGTCTGCTGGAGAGGAGTTTTTCTCTCCTCTGCACTCTGAATGAGTGCTGCGATCTTGCCAACCTCAGTACTCATGCCGATATCAGTTACAATGCACTTGCCTCTGCCGTAGGTTACAAAGCTGCCGGAGTAGACCATAGTATGGCGGTCGCCCAGCGGCACTTCCCTGTCAATAAGCTCCATGCTCTTGTCAATATTTGTACTTTCACCTGTAAGTGCACTTTCGTTTGTCTGGAGAGACGCACACTCAATAAGTCTGCCGTCAGCAGGGATCTGGTCGCCTGCTTCGAGAAGAAGAATATCGCCCACAACGATCTCATCAGAGGGAATGACAACACTCTGACCGTTTCTCAGAACCTTTGCATTCGGCGCAGACAGCTTCTTCAGGTTATCAAGAGACTTCTCTGCTTTAAGGGTCTGCACAGTACCAAGGATGGCGTTCATTGTGATTACTACGAGAATTACGATAGTGCTTTCTATGTCACCTGTAATCGCCGAAATAATCGCCGCAATGATCAGGATGATTACGAGAAAATCCTTGAACTGCTCAAGAAAAATCATAAAGCCTGATTTCTTCTTTTTCTCAGCAAGCTTGTTTTCGCCGTACTTCTGACGGTTCTCCTGAACCTGTGAGTCGCTGAGCCCCTTTTCGCCTGAGCAAAATTCAAAGAATAGATCCTCCGGCTTCTGGGTGTACCTGTTCTGTTCCATTAAAATTTCCTCCTTATTTTCGGGCAATACCGGATAAAGTCTGTGCGGTACAGCCTTTCAGAGAGCATAAAAAACGAGACCTCTATGAAACCATACACTTAACCCGTATGTGATTTCATAAAAGTCTCGCAATTTAATTATGAAGCGGGTCGTTCCCGACCGTATTGACGCCGCATAAACGGATATATCCGCCAGCTACTCTCTTTTACAAAAGTGATTATACTACATTATTCCACTTTTGTCAAGGGTAATTCTGACAAAATTATTCCTCAGTATCACCTGAACCGCTGTCATCAATTGCCGGAGGAGCAGTCTGTACAGGTACTTCAGTAACCGGCGGCTCTGTGACGACTGGTGCAGCTGTAGTAATAACGGGCTCAGTAGCAGAGCTTACAGCTGGTGCTGTTACAGGTGCCTGCGTAACAGCCGGCGGAACATAATTGTTATTATTATTGCCATATGAGGGGCTATACCCATTATCACGGACAGTTTCATTATAGACAGTAGTTGTGACACGGTTTCTGTCTGTAGTCTGACGTGTATTTGAAAAGACGGTAGTTGCTGAAGTTGTAGTAGTTACATCAGTTGTAACAGTTGTCTCAGAAGCTGCTGAAGCAATAAGCTTTTCGTTAATACCGTTTACAGGGTTCTCCATCCTTATCGGGAAAAACATAAGAAATACAAGGAGAAACGCTGCAAATACCACGATGCAGAGACAGAATATCATAGTGAACCTTGTTGAAGCAGTAATATCAATTTTCTTCTTTCTCATAATTAACACCTCGGAAATTAGTGGCTGCATCATCATCTTTAGTGAATATTATTATTTTAGTACATTTTCGCTTTTCTGTCAACAGCTATTTTCTAAAAGAAAATAACATCCGAAAATACGTTATTATGCACAATTCGCCCACTCTTATCAACTCCATTTAAGTTGAAATCGTACAAACCGCTTCAATTTCTCTTGCAATCCACAGGATTTTGTGATATAATATTTAAGTTGCAGATGTACCCAAGTGGCTGAAGGGTCCGCACTCGAAATGCGGTAGGGCAGGAAACTGCTGCGAGAGTTCAAATCTCTCCATCTGCGCCATACATAGGAAGCCCGGAGTGAACCGGGCTTTTTTGGTAAAATAAGGTCGAGGAGACAGGTCATGATTCTGTATATTGATAACTACGATACAAATATGAGTGCCATGTATAAGCTTCTAAGCGATGAGTATACGGATATATGCGTGGTAAGAAGCGACGAACAAACAGCAGAAGAGCTTGTGCGTATGGCGCCAGACGCCGTTATAATAGGCTCCGGAGCCGGAAGCATACCGGACGCCGGCTGCTGCACTGAAGCTGCCGGACTTTTCGCAGGCAGAGTACCTGTGCTCGGTACAGGTCTTGGAGCCCACATCCTCTGTGCAGCTCTGGGCGGCTCAGCTGTTGAAACAAAAATACCGGCAAACAAACCATACAACACCGGCTTTGATACATCATCTGCTGTTTTCGAGGGAATGGAACAGATCATCTGCTGCAGCGAAAACATCACCTCAACTGTAGCACCTGATACTCTCCCCCAGTGCCTCACTATAACAGCACGTGATGAATACGGCAGAGGTCTTTCCTTTGAACACAATGAATATCCGGTATTTGGCTTATGTCTTTCACCCTTGTCTCTGGGCGAGGAAAACTGCAGGGCGCTGCTCAGGAATTTTATAAGCCTTGCCGATAAATAAATATGACTCCAATAAATGCGTATGCACTGCCGGTGCAGACGCATTTTTTTGTACAAAATGCAACAAATTGCATAGGGCGAAAAAATATTTTTGAAAAGTGTGGAAATGACGGAGAAAGTGTGATATAATATAAAGGATACAATGATGCGAAAGGAGAACTTTATGTTAGGAATAGATTGTCATACTCATACAAGCGTTTCTCCCGACGGCAAGGGTACTGCCGGCGGTATGTGCAGAAGCGCAATATCAAAGGGACTTCAGGCACTTGCGATCACTGAGCATATCGAGCTGAACCGCTGGTTTTCGGAGGATCACTACGGTATCCCTGCACGCAACGGGTGGGAAAAATTCGAGTACAGCGAACGCATGGAAAAGGCAATGAAGCAGAACAGCTCCATCAAGGACAATTACGGTACACGTATCCACATTGTCAGTGGAATCGAACTGGGTCAGGCACACCTTGACTTTGGTCTGGCAGAATCCATTATGAACGATATCCGCCTTGACTACGTTATTGCGTCACTCCATGAGCTCCTGGGAAAGACCGATTTCTTCTGCCTTGACTACCACAGAGAATCAGTGCCTGCACTTATGGAGCAGTATTTCAAAGAGCTGCTGAAAATATGTCAGTGGGGCAAATTCAACGTACTGGGCCATATTACATATCCCCTCCGCTATATCGAGGGTGAGCACGGTCTTGACGCTGAGATCGGCAAATACGAGGAAGAGATCCGTGCGTGTCTGAAGGCTCTTGTAGATAACGGCTGCGGTCTGGAGATAAATACATCAGGTCTGCGCCAGCCCTACGGAAAGACCTTCCCTACACTTGACATACTGAAAATGTACCGTGAATGCGGCGGCGAAATGGTTACAATCGGTTCGGACGCGCACCGTCCTGAGGACGTGGGCTGCGGAGTACAGGAGGGTATTGCCATGGCATCAGAAGCAGGCTTCCAGTATCTCTGCTACTTCCATGAACGTGAGCCGATCTATATTAAAATCGTCTGATGAAAGGATGAATATTTATGAGAAATAAGCTTATATCACTGCTGAGACAGAACGCCCGTCTTTCCGACGCACAGCTGGCTGTAATGCTGGGCACCACTGAAGCTGCCGTTGCAGCGGAGATACGTGCTCTTGAGGAACAGGGCGTTATCATGGGCTACAGCGCTATTGTAAATGAAGAAAAAGCAGACAGCGAAAAGGTAACTGCTATCATCGAGCTTCGTGTTACACCACAGAAGGACTGCGGCTTTGAGGAGATCGCAAAGATGGTTGCACAGTATGAGGAGGTTGACAAGGTTTCCCTTATGGCAGGCGCATACGACCTCGCTGTAACTGTAAAGGGCGATAATGTAAAAGACATTGCAATGTTCGTTTATCAGAAGCTTGCCACATTAAACGGCGTGCTCTCAACTGCAACTCATTTTGTACTGAAGACCTACAAGGAAAAGGGTATATTTATAGAAACTGAAGAAAAGGACGAGCGTGAATTTATCATGCCGTAAGCTTTTTGTGTAAAGCAGCACTGCTGCTCAGAAGAAAGGAGGATGCTGCGTGATCAATTATGATTCCGTGCTTTCCGAAAAGGTAAAAGAAATGAAGCCGTCCGGCATAAGAAAGTTCTTCGATCTGGCGGCTAATACAGAGGGTGTTATAAGTCTCGGCGTAGGTGAGCCTGACTTCCAGACTCCGTGGCTTGTGCGCAAGAAGGCTCTTGATGTTCTGGAAAGAAAGCGTATGATATACAGCGCAAATCAGGGTCTCGGCGAGCTTCGTTCTGAGATATCTGCTTATCTTGACAGAAAATACAGCCTGAAGTATGATCCTGCAAGCGAAGTAGTTGTAACCGTCGGCGGCTCTGAGGCTATCGACCTTGCCATACGTGCACTGGTAAATCCCGGCGACGAGGTTCTCATCGTTGAGCCATGCTTCGTTTGCTACAAACCTATAGTTGAGCTTATGCACGGCGTTGCTGTGCCGATTTCCACTAAGCAGGAGAACCGCTTCAAGCTTACAGCCGACGAGCTGAGAGAGCATCTTACCGATAAGACAAAGCTGCTCATACTCCCCTACCCCAACAATCCTACAGGCGGTATCATGACACGTGAGGATCTGGAGGCTATTGCGGAGGTTCTCAGAGATACAAACGTGCTGGTGCTGTCGGATGAAATATACTCCGAGCTTACATATGGACGCAAGCACTGCTCTATTGCCGAGATCGACGGAATGTGGGAGAGAACAATTTACGTAAGCGGCTTCTCAAAGGCATTTGCTATGACCGGCTGGAGACTTGGCTATCTCTGTGCACCTGCGCCGCTGGCTTCACAGATGCTGAAGATCCACCAGTATGCTATCATGTGCGCACCTACAATGAGCCAGTATGCAGCTATCGTTGCGCTCCGTGACTGCGATAACGAGGTGAAAAAGATGGTGGATGAATACAACACACGCCGCCGTATCCTCGTTGAAGGCTTCAACCGTATCGGTCTTTCCTGCTTTGAGCCGGAGGGAGCATTCTATGTATTCCCGTGCATCAAGAGCACAGGTATGACCAGTGAGGAATTCTGCTCACGTCTGCTGGATGAAGAAAAGGTTGCAGTAGTTCCGGGCAACGCTTTCGGCGAAAGCGGCGAGGGCTTTGTGAGAGTCTCCTACGCTTATTCCCTGAAGCATCTTATGCAGGCTCTTGAATGTATCGAAAGATTTGTAAAGCGTCATGCCGGCGGTGAGAGTTAGGATGAAAACACTTGTAATAAACGCACCTGCAAAGGTAAACCTTGCTCTTGACGTTACAGGCACAAGAGAGGACGGATACCATCTGCTGGAAACTGTATTCCAGAGCGTTTCTATATACGACAGGCTGACTGTTACTGTTACAGATACTGAAGGAATATCCCTGACCTGCAGCGAGCCTCATATTCCGTGCAACGAGAAGAACCTTGCATGGAAGGCGGCGGCGGCTTTTCTTAAAGAAACCGGACTCCGGTGCGGATTTTCTATCCATCTTGAAAAGCATATCCCGTCAGAGGCAGGCATGGGCGGCGGAAGCTCAGATGCAGCTGCCGTACTGAAAGCGTGCAATGCACTTTGCGGTGAGCCAGTGGCATTTGACAAGCTCTGCCAGATTGCCGCTTCTCTGGGCGCAGATGTACCCTTCTTCCTGTATGGCGGTACAGCCTATGCCGAAGGGATCGGTGAGATCCTCACAAGGCTTCCGGCAATGCCTCGCCTGCCTGTTGTTGCAGCAAAGGGCAAGGGCGGTATATCTACACCGGAGGCATACCGGAGAATCGACGCACTTACTGCCCCTTCCCATCCTGATGCAAAGGAGCTGAAAGCCGCTATTGAATCGGGCGTACCTGTGCAGGAGCTGTGGCAGTACTGCGGCAACATTTTCGAGGATGTAACAGACCTTCAGGATGTATGGGATATCCGCAGTGCCATGAGCGATATGGGCGCAGACTTTGTGTGTATGTCAGGCAGCGGCGCTGCTGTATTCGGAGTATTCGGGGACATGGCTTCGGCTGAAAGATGCTGCCGTATTCTGAAAGAAAAATATCCATTTGCTGAGTGCTGTTATATGACGGAGGAATAAAAATGTTTGTAAAGAACGACATCGGTGAATACGAACTCAGAATCGAGCGTCTTACCTTTGTATGCGACGAGGTTCACCGTGACTATGAGTTAAAGGCAAAGATGCTTGCAAAGGCATACAGAAACCGTCTTGACAGGATCGGAAAATTCCTGATTGACGAGGGTATTGAAGAGGTATTCGGCGAACAGCATCCTGCGAAGCTAATGCGGGCACTGGGCAAACCGATCATCAACCTTGACAACAGTACACTGACATACGCCGATCACTCCCTTGATGATTATTCTATTATCACCCTTGAGTTTGACGGATTGTTCGATGAGCTTTCATATCTGTGTATTGACGGATGACCTATAATGATATAAGCCGGACTGCTTCAAGTCCGGCTTTTTCTGTTATATTCAATTCTATAAGCGAAAAAAGCAGCCGCACTGAATCAGTACGGCTGCTTTGGGTTCATTCAATTATTCCGCATTATACTTCAGGAACTACCGGAAGTGTATCTACATTAAGAGTCAGGAATGAAAGCAGTGCGGAAGCGTCGAGAGCAGAAATAGCGCCATCACTGCAGCAGTCAGCATTTGCAACAGCTTCATCAGACAGTGTGATGATCTTTGCAATATAACGGTTAAGTGCAACCAGATCGGTCATTTCAACTGTACCATTGAGGTTTATATCACCGCAGACAATCTCTGTCTTATCACCGATAGGATTTCCGTCATAGTCAGTTACTGTAATGTTATTGTCCTGAGCGTAAATATGTGCCGCAGAATCAGGAGTAACTGCCATTGTAAGAGTACCGGAAGGAATAAGAGTGCTGTCCTCGTGGAGGATATAACCGAATGCCAGATTGTCAATAAAAGTTACAGACTCCGGAATTGAGATATCTGTAAGTGCAGGGCAGTTGATGAAAGCCTGCTTGCCGATAGATGTAAGGGTCTCGGGAAGAGTTACGTCAGAAAGAACATTACATCCGCTGAAAACGTACTCCTTTATAGTTGTAACATTTTCCGGAATTGTAATAGAAGTAAGAGAATCACACTCAGCAAATGTGTAGTTATCAATTGTTGTAATAGATGTACCCAGATCAACCTCTACCAGATTATGACAATCACTGAACACCCACTTGTCAAGCTTTGAAAGACCATTGCCCAGCTTTATAGACTTGAGATCCTCACAATGAGAAAATGCGCTGATACCTATACTTGCGATAGAATCCGGAACAGCAACATTTTCAAGGCCGCTTCCGTAGAATGAATAGTCGCAGATCTTTGTAACGCTGTCCGGAATGTCAATAGACTTCAGACTTGTACAGCCATAGAACAGCTGGTCGGTGATAGTTGTAAGCTTTGAAGGAAGCTGAACGCTCTCCAGTCCTGCGCAGCTGTAGAAAGCCTGCTTACGGATGTCGATAAGTCCCTCAGGGAGAACAACAGTCTTAAGGTTGTTACAGAACGCAAATGCGCCGGAGTTCAGCTCTGTTACAGACTCAGGAATATCAATAGATATAATAGCAGAGCGCAGGAAAAGGTCCGGACGGATAACCTTCAGATTGCTGGGAAGCTTAACGTCGGTCAGTGAATAGCAGTTTGAGAATGCAGCTGTACCGATTTCCTTTACGCTGTCAGGAAGAACGATAGACTTCAGACCAGTATATGCGAAAGCACTGCTGGAAATATCAGTCAGACTGCTGGGCAGAGTGATGCTTTCAAGTGAATAGCAGTTGTAGAACGCACTGCCCTGAATGCTTGTAATGCTCTCAGGAAGTGTAACGTCAGTCAGGAACGGACAATCCTGGAAAGCCAGTGTGCTTACCTTTGTCATAGTGGACGGGAGCACTACTTTTTTAAGATTTGTACAGCCGGCAAATGCTTCGCTGCCGATCTTCTCAACGCCCTCAGGAAGAATAACCTCCTCAAGACCGGACATTGTAAAGCAGGTCTCGCCGATTCTTGTAAGACCAGCCGGCCAATGGATATTCTTCAGATTAACACAGCCGCAGAATGCGCTGTTGCCGATAGATGTAATTGTATCCGGAAGATAGATAGTCTCGACGTCAGTTGAATAGAATGTCTCAGCAAGAATGGCGTCGATCGGGAATCCATCAACAGAATCAGGAAGTCTGATCTCTTTAAGATGATGATATTCTTCAAGGAGCCCCTTGATCTGATAAGCGTATGTACCGTCGCTCTTTTCCTCAAAATCGTATTCAAAATAGTCGATAGGCGTCTCTTCGATCTCTGCAAATATGCCCTCTGCCTCTCCTACAATAATCTGCTCCTCAGTAACAGAGTCAATCTCAGATTCAGCAAATACTGCCGGCATTGCGGAAAATGCTGCTGAAGCGGCAAGCATCATGGATAGTACGCCCGCCATGGTTTTTTTCATGTAATTTTTCATAGCTCCCAAATCCTTTCATTATATGTATACGTTATGCGCAGTGTACTGTTACTATAAACCAGTCCTGCATATACGTGATTATTATACAATATTTCCTCAATGTTGTCAAGTATTTTGAGAAAAAATACAATTGTAATAATTGTAAACAATATGCTTACAGCAAAAAGCGCATCCCAATAATATAACAGGATGCGCCTTCAGCTTCAATATTTATTACTCAGACTCACGTCTACCTGTGACAGCTTTGATCACAACCAGAACTGCAAGCATAAGCACTATGGATATGCCCAGCACCACGAATACATTCTGAATGAAACCAGAAATAAGGTATCCCACTGCACATACGCCAGCAACTGTAAGCGCATAAGGCAGCTGTGTGGAAACGTGGTTTACATGGTCACACTGTGCGCCGGTAGAAGCCATGATAGTTGTATCAGAGATCGGTGAGCAGTGGTCGCCGCATACTGCACCTGCAAGACAAGCAGAAATGCAGATGATAACCATTGACGGAATAGAGCCTGTACCGGTAACGTCTGCAAGCTCTGATGAAAATACGCTTGTTACGATGGGGATAAGAATACCGAATGTGCCCCATGATGTACCTGTTGCAAAGGAAAGTCCGATAGCTACAACAAAGAGGATAAGCGGCAGAAGGATCTGAAGCGCTGTTGCACTTTCAACCAGACCGGATACGAATGCACCTGCTTCGAGGAAGTTTGTCATAGTCTTGAGAGTCCACGCAAACGTCAGAATGAGGATAGCAGGAACCATCTGCTTGAAGCCTGCTGCTATAGAATCCATACACTCGGTAAACTTCAGAACTCTTCTCAGAAGGAAATAGCCGATAATAACGAGCAGTGCGCCTACTGAACCGAGAGACAGACCATAAGCTGCGTCACAGCCTGCAAAAGCGTCAACGAAGCTTACCCCGTCAAAGAAGCCGCCTGTGTAGATCATGCCAACTACGCAGAATATGATCAGGATAATTACAGGCAGGATAAGGTCGATAACCTTGCCCTTTGTATGAGTCGGCTCATCATCCTTTGCATATACAGTGCTGCGTGTTGTGAAAAGGTCACCCTTTTCCGCATTTCTCTCGTGCTTTCTCATAAGACCGAAATCGGTGCCGGTCGAGGAAACGAATATTACCATAAGCAAAGTGAGAAGCGCATAGAGGTTATAGGGAATAGTGCTGATAAACAGCTGGATGCCGTTTACGCCCTCAACTGTACCGGAAACTGCCGCAGCCCATGATGATATGGGTGCGATAATACATACCGGAGCAGCTGTTGAGTCGATAATATACGCAAGCTTTGAACGTGAGATCTTATGCTTATCTGTAACAGGACGCATAACTGATCCTACAGTAAGGCAGTTAAAATAGTCATCCACAAAGATAAGTACGCCCAGCAGGAATGTGGAAAGTGCCGCACCCGCACGGGTCTTGATATGAGCCGCAGCCCATTCACCATATGCACGGCTGCCGCCTGCCTTGTTCATGAGCACTACAATAACTCCCAGCACAACGAGGAACACCAATATACCTACATTGTAGGAATCAGACAGGTTTGCGATAAGTCCGTCCTGTACGATAGAAGTGAATACTCCGGTAAAGCCGGTGCCGGAAGCCACGGCGCAAATCACACCGCCTGTAACGATACCGATAAACAGTGAGGAGTAAACCTCCTTGGTTATAAGGGCAAGTCCGATAGCAACTACCGGCGGAAGCAGCGCCCACATAGTACCTACCGCTTCGGTGATTGGCGCAGCTATACAGCAGCATACGATATATACCACTATAAGCAGACCGAAAATGATTTTGCTCAGATGCTTTTTCATGTGTCATCCTCCATTATTTTAATTTGTCCGTTCTGAATACTGAAAAGGGATTTTTAAGCTGAACGAATATTACCGCACCAAATACAAGAACGCATCCCAGAAGCTCCTTTGGAAGCAGAGCCTCATGAAGAATCAGCCATCCGGAAAGAGCAGCGAATACCGATTCGAGGCTCATGATAAGAGTTGCCGACGCAGGATCTGCTGTCCTCTGACCGAGGATCTGAAGCGTGAAGGCTGCTCCGCTTGACATTATGCCGGCGTAGAGTATGGTGTATTTTGCGTCAAATACAGCACCAAGCTCCGGTTCCTCGAAGATGAACATACATACCGTCATGATAGTTCCTGCTGTAAAGAACTGAATACAGGACATAAGCAGAGGGTCGGCATTCTTCTCGTTGAAGTGGTCGATGGTCATGATATGTACCGCAAAGCACACAGCGCATAACAGCACCAGCATATCACCTGTGCCAACAGTAAAGCCCTCTTTTATACAGAGAAGCCAGAAGCCTATAGCAGCAACTGTTACGCACAGCCACACCCTGAGACTTGATTTTCTGTAGAGGATAAGCTCAAATACAGGCACAATAATAATATACAGCGCAGTAATAAAGCCAGCCTTTCCAGCTGTCGTCATGGTTATACCCCATTGCTGGAGTGAGCTTGCAGCAAAAAGCACCAGTCCGCAGCATATTCCTCCTTTTACGGTAGTTCTGAGCTGCGCTTTTTTCTCAGCTTTGGGTCTGTCCTGCTTACCTCCAGCCTTCCGGAAAGCCAGTATTATCGGTATAAGCACAAAGCCTCCGATAAGTGTTCTGATACCTCCGTAGGTAAAAGGCTCTACATAAGCCATACCCTCGCTCTGGGCAACGAAAGCTGTTCCCCATATAACCGCCGCAATCAGAAGCATTATATTGCCGCTGAATCTTTTTGTGATCTGCAATTCTACCATTCACCTTTCAATACTCATATACTGGTTTATTATACCATATATGACAAAACATTTCAACTTCCGACAGCCGCACGGAACATTTTCCACGTTTCGCACAAATTTTCAGCCCCTCCATTGTAACTATTTACAAAATGGCAGGACTTGACAAGAACACCTTATATTGCTATACTATATAATAGTAGTCAGAAGGTCTGGCTGCTGATATACCACGACAAATACAGAAAAGGAGATATATGCTATGAAATATTGCAGACGCTGCGGCGCACAGCTTCAGGATAACGCTGTCACCTGCTATTCCTGCAGAACAAAGCAGACTACTGATACAGCCGCTGCCGCATCAGCTTACTATACAAATCAGAATCAGCAGTATCAGAATGATCAGTATTATAACGATAATCAGCAATACGAACAGGAACCTCAGTATGATCATGAGCAGCAGTATACTCAAGACGACCAGTACCGGCAGGAGGAATATGTGCAGCCCATGCAGTCAGAGCAGCCGCCTAAAACTCCGGGCTGGCTTATAGCTCTTATTGCAGGTCTCGGTGCACTGGCAGTTATACTGGTAATACTTATCATCGTTATGGTAAGCTCCGATAAGAAAAAGGACAAGGATGAGCTTCTTGAGATAGCAACTGAGCAGTATTCGATCACCTCTGAGGTCACTACAGAAACTACTATAACAGCAACAACGTCCGAGCCTGAAACTCTGCCGGCTGCTGTCCCTGAAACAACAACTGCCGCAGTCACCACCACTGTCAAGAGCACTACTTCAACAACAAAGCGTTCCGTTGTGATACAGACTGCTAATACAAGGCGTGAGACTACCACTACAACTACCGCCGCAACTACGACCGCAGCAACGACCACTACCACAACAGCTGCAGCAACTGAAACAACTACACAGCCAACCATTACAGAGCCGCCCCTTCAGGATGTATACATAGAGCTTTCCGGCGGAAGCGTCCTCTCTGCAAAAGCAAGTCTGATGGGACGTTCCCGAGACGAGCTTATGAATCTCCTTGAAACTCAGATACCTGAAACTGAGGAGTATATGGAATACGGCACTGACCTTGAAGCTGCTGATGTAAAATACAACGGCATAAGTCTGAAGCTGGTGTTCCAGAGCGACAAGCTTGTTATGATCGTTTACGATGTAATGAAGCCCTTGGATCAGGAGACACTTGAAAAAACCTGCGAAGAGCTTGGTCTTGACCCTGAGAGCTTCAGCATTGAGGACGGCATTGAAGCTTCAGATCCCGATGGCAACACATATCAGATGTTCGGCTGTGAGAATGAGGAAACCGGCGATAAATTCTACCGTCAGAGATACGTTTACAGCGGAATCAAATAATTACAAAGCAAAAGCTCCGGCTGCAGCATAAACTGCACCGGAGCTTTTATTACTTAAAAGTGATCGAAGATCATAAAGTCAGATTCTATTAAAGCCCTGCCCCCTTCCCTGCATAGGCTGTCAGAACTGCTGCCGCATCATCAAGATCAACTGTACCGTCTTCGTTGGTATCAGCTGTCATGACGTCTGACATGGCAATTTCAATGCCTGCAGCGTGCTCTGAATATATACGTAAGGCTTCAGCTGCGTCAGTAAGGGTAACGCTTCCGTCGCCGTCTACGTCTTGAGGGGTGAGGGTGCTGTCGGTTATATAAACAACACCATAGACAGGACCCCATGCAATCATATCATGTATACAGTACGGATAAGCCGTATCAACAAAATCACAGCCCAGAAGCATACGGCAGTTTTCTGTGCTTTCAATGTTAGTCACACCAGTTCCTGAATCAGGCTCAAATACTACATTAAACCATCTCTGTCCATCTGTGTATTCGCTCGACTGAACAACAGATTTAACTCCAGGCAATGCAAGCAGCTCATCTTCATCTATATCTCTATTTACAGCAACACAAACAGCGTTCACGGCGTCAAGAGGTGTTTCGTTTATTTCCTTTAGTTCATATACATCAAGTGTATATCTGAGCGCAGCAAGCTCTTCCGCTGACGCTCCCTGCACAAGAATATAATTATGAGGAATCTGATTCATTTTCGTTACAGGAGCTGCATCGTACTGAGGTGAACAAGAATACCTGTCACTATCCAGAAGTACTGCACCTTCGATTCCGCTTATATCCGGAGCCTTGTCGATATAAGTAACTGCATATATATCAGTATCATTTATATCCCATCCGACAGGTGCGTCCCCGTTGCTGTAATATGTTATATAACAACGATATCTGTCGAAGTTATACATCTCTGATGTAATTTTATTTTCATCAATATAAGTAACTCCTACCCTGCCGTCGTTTTCGTCGGAAAGCTTATTTTCAAAATAAACCTTCTCCGACTCATCCTGAAGCATCTGGACAACATCTATCGTGCCGCCGCCGAGTACAGGAGCACCATCACCCGATTCCTCAGTAACTAAAATATCATCATTGATTATCTTAACACCGTCAAGAGCTTTTACAGCGTCAAGGCACGCAAAATAATCCTCAGCAGATGCACCCTCATAATTTAAAATAACACTAAATGTTTCTGCGGATTCCTTTATTCTGACTTCAGAGGATATGTCAGAAAGCAGCGCCTTCAGTTCTTCTGCCGTACCGTCATAATTCTTCACGCCGAAGCTTATTGCACAAAGCGGGAAAGATATACCGCTGAAAGGCTTATACCATGCGGACTCAATAATGCCTGCCTCATACATCTCAGCGCACATATCCATAAGTTTGTCATACTTCACAGGGATATTGTCATAACGCTGCTGAAGCTCAGCGTCAACATCATCATACGCCTCACTGCCGCAGTTCACCCAGTCCATAATGCGGACTGTTTTATCATCACCAAGAAGCTTTGCACTGTCCATATCAAGCTCATCGCTGTACTTATCATAGATATCTTCCCAACCAGTGGAATCTGTTACGGTAAGCTCCAGATGGCTGAACTCGAAATAATAATAAGCCGCAAAGAACTGACGATCCTCAATGCTTCTGTAGCGTATCGCACCATAATCAAAATACTCGCTGTAATTCCGGTACAGCTCGCTGTCATCAAAAACCTCATAGCCTTCCGGCGGTGCGTAAATGTCTGTGAGCGTACCGGCATAGCGGTCGTCCCATATTGCCTCGGAGGTCAGAGCTGAAGCCGACGAAACTGCAATAGCTGCACCTATTATCAGTGCTGATAATCTTGTGATATTTTTCATAAAAACCATCCTTTCACAGCATTATATTGCGGCTTATACAAGCCTTGTTGTCGTTGTAGTCGTGGACGTACTCTCCGATACAATAATCGTATCCGTAAGCAGAACTGTCGTTGTAAACATATCTGTCATCGTAAACGCAGTCGTAGTAACTCCGTTATCCGGAGATGTCATAGTATCTGAAACAGATGTGCCTGTAACCGGAACAGTTGTAGTACTCACAGCTGATTCTGCATTATCTGTAGCAGTCGTTTCCCACGGTCCGCCGTAATCCTCATGTCCTGAATATGTTGTAGTAGTTTCAGTAACCGACGTTGTGGTGAAGCTTACTGTAGTTGTAGTAATATAAGGAGGTGTAGTTGTAGTCCGTGGCGGAGCTGGGGTTGTCGTCGTAGTTGTAGTCGTAGTCCGTGGCGGAGCTGTCGTAGTTGTTGTAGTCGTAGTATATCTTGTAGATGAAGATATACTCGTTGTAGTAATATCTCCTGTCAGCTCAGTTGTTGTAGTCGTTACAGTACTTTGGGTAAGAGTTACTGTTTCAGGCGGAGCAGCCGTAGTTGAAGTCGAAGTTTCAGTACCTGTAACATCGCCTTCCGTTTCGGTATCAGCAGACGTACTTGTAACAGCCGTTGTCATCGCAGGACGAATGCTTTCAGAAGCAGCTGCATCAGTTCTTACAGGAGTCTCCTCCGCAGCAGACGTACACGTGGTTTCCTCTGTACGCTCCGTGGCCGCAGCTGTGACCTCAGAGGTTTCTGTTGTTTTCTCAGTAACTATCTCGATCCTGCTGGTTTCTTCGGGAACTGTCCCCTTTTCTACGAAATCAATTCCCTGCTGCCGCATTTCTGTAAGGTTCATGCTGAACACAATAATACCAACGCAAGTGCACAGGGATAAGGCACAGGTTGCTGTACGGACTGCGGCTGCCCGTTTTTTCGATTTAGCTGCATATTTCTCGCCCTTTTCGAATACGCTTCTGAGTGTTTCGTCATAGCTCTTCATTGCCTAATCCCTCCTTTTCAAACTCAGAACGAAGAGCCTTCTTCGCTCTGTAGAGCATAGTTTCTATCTGCCGTTTACTTTTGCCCATAATACGCCCTGCGTCTTCGTTGGAAAAATCCTCGAAGTAAACAAGGTATATTACCTGCCTGTAATCAGTTTTCAGCTTCCCCAGGGATTTGTGCACAAGAGCATACTGCTCTTTTCTGATATATGCAGCCTCTATATCGCTGCCGTCCGGATATTGTAGGCAGTCGTCGATCGACTTATCTGACATCCATCTGCGCTGCCTGAATATATTAAGAGCAGTATTCCTGCCTATTGAGTAAAGCCATGTCTTAAATGAGCTTCTGCCGGAAAAATCCGGCTTCTTTGCGTATATTTTCGCAAATGTCTCCTCCATAAGCTCTTCGGCTGTATCTATATTATTGGTTATACGGTATAGGTAAAAGGTCAGACCTTCTCTGTATTCATGCACAAGTTCAGCCATGCCTTCCCTGTCACCGTCAAGAAATTTTCTGTAGCTGTCTGCACCCTTGTCCATCTGTCGCCCCCTATCTGGCTGTCTTTCAATTATTAGTAACCTGAAATGGTATTTTCTCACTTTTATTCCAGAAAAAAATTTTTATGTGCAAAAAAGCTTCCGTGCGGCGTGCTGAGAACGCAGCGAAAGCTCATTTCACTCTATGTCATGATCATGCATAGCCTGTATTTTTTGTTTTCCCATGGCAACGTATGTCGTAATCAGTATAACATAATAAACCTGATTTTGCAACCAAGCAGCAAGAACGGATTAGTGTCAAGCAAAAGTAGGCAGAATTCAATGGAATCTTCACAATGTATAAAATCAGAAGTTAAGGTCAGAAAACGGTTTGCAGATTGAGATTCGTTTCAGCCGTCAATCCGTTACCGCATTCGCCCTCTGACCGATGTCCGTCTGTAACGTATAGTGGATACCAAACACAGTAAATGAAACAGAGGGAGGGCTGTGGCGTTCGCCATTTCAACAGCCCATAAAAAATGAGTGCCCTCTACTATTAAGGACACTCGGAAACAGGTTGTAAACCAATCTTTCATATTTTTTCAAAAAACTACCGCCTGATGACGGTAGCTCTCATCTTGTCCAGAATTTTCTGATGCCCGACACAGCCGAAGCTGTGCTCCTATGTATATATTTCTACGATGCATCTTTCAAATCCTCCACTTCACCCAATATCCGGCAGCCATACCGAAGAAGCATCCACAAAATGACTCGTATCCTTTGACTGTCCTGCGATGGTTGCAGGAATTGTTCCGTCAAGCTGTCCTCTGACGCTTTCGGCACGAAGCAGACAGAAATTCTGTATCGTTTCTGCACCCAGCAAGAAGTCCTCATAGGAACAGAATGTAGTTGCATCACGCTGAACGTAAGGCGAAATCATTTCAACTGTATCATTTGTGAATTTCTCAAAATATCCGCTTTCAAAATATTCCAAAATAAAGCTGTCGAAATAAGCGTGATACTGGGCGAAATACTCGTCATTCTTCATCAGGTTATGATACATAGGGCGGTTTTTCATGATCTCGCCCGAAGCCGGTGTATTGATCGGGTAATTCGCATAAAGCGTCGAATCATTGACCGGATCAGGCATACCGAGGGAATAAGTCGCAAACGCAAGGTTATAATCCCACGGAAGCATTTGCAGAATACCGTCCTCTTCATACAGGAAATAGTTATGCCCTGTTCTGCCGAGATAGCTGTCAAGATTTACAACGAACACCTGCACCGTAAAATATCTCAGCACCTCATCCACATCAATGGCTGTTTCGAGATTTTCGCCCGTTGAAAGAATTTTCAGTGCGTCAATGACACGCTGTTTGTCTGCATCTGTCATATCAAACTTCGCTTTGCGGAAGATATTGTCATAGCTGATAAAGTCATCATCGGTGTACTGAAGTGCCACATCCGCATTTTCATCATCAAGGGACTTGTAATCAGGCTTGTAAAGCTGTCCGTGATTATCGCCGTAAATACGCTTTGCAAAGCTTTCTTCAGGTTCTTCAATTGCAAGAAACAGTCCCCAATCCTCACCATTCACCGTCACAAACACATAGCTCACAAGCGGTGCGAGCACTTCCATAAACGCAAACATATCGTAGGCGATCCATGATTTCATATAGCTGTTGTCCTGAAACGAGGAGTCAAGGGAAAATTTGTCAAGCCCGTAGTAATAACTGTCATAATAATGGTCGAACTCGATTTTCAGGCTGTAACGGTCGAGACCGTATTTTTCAATCAGACGGCGTGAGTTGTTGCCCTTTGCACGGATAGCGATATTTTCAAACAGTTCACCATCAATCACAAGGTCACAGGGACTGTATTTCTCATCGGCCGCTGTTTCCAGAAAACCATCCCAGTCCTCCATTTGAATGTCAATGGTGTGAACATAGCTTTTGTCGAACAGTTTATTTTCATACTCCATCTGCACACCGGATGCACTGTTGTCCGTTCCCACTGGGGATGTCAAAGACGCATCGCAGGCAGTCGTCGTCAGACAAAGCACAGCCGCCGCTGTCAGGATCAAGCGGCGGTGAACACTGTGCCATAGAGAGGTTATAGAATTAGTCATCATAATCGCTGTCGCCGTAGCCGCTGTCGGCTTCATAATCGCTGTCACCATATGAGGGGGCTGCAGCTGGAGAGGAAGTAGAAGGCGGATTTGTTGCAGGGGGAGCTGTCATTGGCGGTGTGGTTTCCTGTACTGCGGTAGTTGCTGTATTACCGTAATGACTATCACCATCATCAGCAGCAGTGTTTTCTGATTCCGTCTGTTCAGGAATCGGAATGATGATCGGTTCATAATCCGCATCATTGTACTTGTATTTTTCTGCCGTATCCTGTTTTCGATCTATGATAATGATATTCACATTGGAAAATTCATGGGTATATATCTCCGTCTCACTCCGCAGCTCAATGCCGTACTGTGTCAGCAAATTCTGATCAGGTGTATCAATATCAAAGATAATGAGCGCATCATCGGACAGAAATCCCATATCAATGGCACGTTCGATCAGATCATCTGCAACCACAAGTTTGTCCTGCCGTTTGGGATCATAACCGTCAATGAGCATTTCACCGTCTTCATTCAGACCTTTGACAGAAAGCACCTGACCGTGATGATTCAGCACGATTCCACATCGGGGTTGATGGACAGGCGGATATTGGAATAGGGCTTCATATACTCATTGTAGTAGTTAACACCAAAGGCAACAGCAACACAAGCCGCCGCCGCTGCCAATCCATATGTTACTTTCATTATAATGCTTCTGTGTGAAGCTTCAGCTTTCAGAAACTCCGGATTATCAATCGTTTCCCCTCAAAAGCAAAGCAATAAGATCTTTTCTGTGACGTTCCAGTGTTTTGCGAACCTTCCTGCTGCCCTCGGAGAGCTTTGCAAGCGGCAGTCGTTTGGTGCGGAGAAATTCATCCAGAATATCAGTATTTTCTCTTGCATACTGCATGGTGCGCAGGCAGATTGCCTTGTTTCGCTCCTGTTTGGGACAATTGTCCGCAACATCGGAAAGTGATTGTTGTTCTGCTGAGCGAGTATCCGAGCCGCTCCCAGTCCTTTTCCTGACGGTAAAGCGGCACTGCATTCACATATTTCTGGTATATCACCCACGAAACTGTCGATGCCGATGCAAGTGAATGCGGAAGTACAGGTGCAGGCACAAGTCCATGGAGGAATACAGGCATATTCTTTTTCTCACATTTCTTGCATCCATATGTATTGCTGTAATATTTCTTCACAACCAGCTTCGCAGGAATCAGCTCGACTTCTTCACGGATATATTTCTTGCCTACTATCTTCATCTGCGAGCCACAGCGTGGGCATATCTGCTCATCGTCAGGAATGGTGCAGGTGATGATTTCGGTCTCGATATTTTTGATGAGTTCATCTCTCTTGGTTTTCGGATTTTTTCTTGTATAGCCTTTAACTGTTTTCTTTACAGGCTCTTCAGCTTTCTCGGCAGATTCAATTTCAGCCTCATTAAAGAACGACTGCTGTCCTTCGCATTCTGTATGCTCGCTGAATTTGCCGAACATTCTGTGTTTGGAGAGAATCAGCGCTTCAAGATAGATATGACAGTTTTTTTCAGACATTCATTTTCTACTTCTAATTTATCAATTTTCTTGTCACGCTTTTTAATTTCGTTTTCGAGCATAGCGATGTATTCTGCATCTGTCATATTACCTCTTTTTATCACTGTTCTCACCTCCGGAATCATAAATACTACTCTCAGATTATACCGCAAAAATCCCGAAAAGTCCAGTGATACCGAACTTTTCGGGCGTAGAAATATTATCGACATTTGTGTATACTTTAACTGTGGAAATCTCAGCATACCGCACCTGTTCTTGCAGGTCTTATTGCTGTTTTCTGTTCTATGGACAATCCTTCCATCAGCCAGCGGATTTCCTGCTGTGTTATCTGTCTTGCTTCAGCGGAATCCCTCGGCCATTTGTACTTTCCGTTTTCCAGTCTTTTGTACAGCAGCACAAATCCGTCTTCTTCCCACAGCAGGGCCTTGATCCTGTCACATCGTTTTCCGCAGAACAGAAACAGACTTCCTGAAAATACATCAAGCCCCCAATTCTGCTGTATGATTGCTGCAAGTCCGTCTATTGCTTTTCGCATATCTGTATATCCGCATACGATGTAGATATGCTCTGCACGGCTGACATC
>JAZNOB010000010.1:0-6649 GCA_045580565.1 Ruminococcus sp. | reverse complement strand
GGGAATAACATAGGGAACCATAAAGAATGAGCCGATAGCCCAGCTTGCACAGATACTGCCTGTGCCGGCAATCATGAACTGAACAGTACGGTTTCCTCCGGTCACATAGAGACTCGCAAAATCAAAGCTCAGAATAGCAACAGCGAACATAATAAGACAGGTCTGGTAGCAGAAGCGTATACCCTTTTTCGCTTTAAGCTTATTGAAAAGATACAGCATAATGGGAACTGGTGCAAAGGCAAGAGTATTGAGCACTGACATCTCCCAGCTTGCAAGACCCATACCGCCTATCATAAGAGCGTTCATGCTCACAAGGAACATCTGGAGTCCGAAGAAGGAGCAGCAGTTTACGACCAGCCAGCGTCTGAAAAGCTTATTTCCAAAGGTAAGACGAAGGCTCTTTCCCAAAGGCACACGCTCCTCCTTCAAGCCGTTTCGCTCAGGATATCCGTACTTCTTGCCCTCCTTGATAATAAACAGCGGAATGATCATAGTAAACATCAGCGGAACAAGCATAAATACAAGCTTATCAATGTGCACATTCATAATACTGAGAAGCAGCGGCACAAGGGCATATGCAATGCAGTATGAGATAGTATCGAAGAATGCCTTGTAGCTGGAAAGTCTGGTACGCTGCTTTTCGGAATTGCAGACAGATGAAAAGCTTCCGTACAGGCATATGAGACACATTGTATATGTAGTGAAGAATATCATCGCCCAGAAGAACAGCCATATTGTATAGAAGGTCTGGTTGCCTACAGGTATCCAGCACATTACAAATGAGATCACCATAGGGAGAAAACCTACAGCAATGGGAGGACGTCTCTTGCCCCATTTTGTAGCAAGGGAATCAGTAAGCGCTGCAAGTGGAATGTCAACTATACCGTCAAAAGCCTTTGCCAGCAGCCAGAGAACAGGAAATACAGCCGGCAGTATCAGGCAGGTTCCGTTGATTACCTGAAGTGAATCAGAACCGATAGCCGCAGGATTTACTGCGTCTGTGAAATATGCTCCCATTATAACCATAAGAAGATTCGGACCGAATCCGGAGAAGGCATAGAGTATCTCCTTCCAGTGCTTGTCAAGTGAATGAACCATTTTACATTATTCCTTTCCTATATCATATATTCAGTTTTTATACCTTGATGCGGTTTTCCGCAAGATATTTATATATATCATTTACGCTGTAGAATACGGTATTATCTCCCTCAATAATATTCACCCCGAAATTCCGGCGTATTTCCTCGACCATCTCAAAGTAGGCAAGGCTCGTTCCCTCAAGCTCATAGAAAAAGTTTGCGTCATACTGCTGCTCGGTGAGAGTTGTTCCAAGAGCCTTCTCAAAAGCGGACGCTATCCTTTTCCTCAGCTCATCATCTGAGCCGCAGCTATCCGAGGCATTTTTCTGCTCCACAAATGCCATTCTGCCATTTATGATATCCTCACGTATACGCCTGCGGCTTAGCTTGAACTCGCTGCCTTTTATAAGCGGCTCTCTCGTTATCCTGATATTCTCAACGAATCTGTAAAGGCCCTTTTCACGAAGCTGTGAGATGACCTCCTGCCTGAGAGAAGTACAATCCGTGCCCTCACCGGCTGATACAATAAGCTCAGATCTTATAGTACCGTTCTTTGTCGGAACACCAAGCAGAACACATTCTGAACCCGAAAGCTCAAGTCCGTCCTCCACTATCTCAGGGCGGATATTCTCGCCTGAAGAGCTTACCACAAGGTCATCCTTGCGTCCTCGCAGATATAACTGACCTCCGTTTATCTCAGCCATATCCTCAGTCATGAACCATTCACATTCCCTGAGACTCCGCTTTCTGCCGCCTACTATTACAGAGTCAGCCATTGAACTTGCTCTTACTGCAAGCTCACCGTTTACCGTCTTATACTCAACAGAATCAAAGGGCTTACCTACTGAAGCGGTATTGATAACGCTGGGCTTGCGGCTCAGCTCTACTGAGGCAATACCGATCTCCGTCATGCCATAGCCATTTACAAGACGGTAGCCTATGCCATTGAAGAATGAAAGAGTTCTTCCGGAAATAGCGCCGCCTCCGGAAATCATGAACCGGACTGATTCACCGAAAATATTCTCCCTTACCTCTTTAAAGGCAAGTCTTGCAAAACCGTTTCCAAGTCCGTTGTTTATGTTCTGAAGCTTCTGAGACAGATCAAGCGCCCATGTAAACTTCTTCTTTGTCTTTTCGCCACGCTCAGCTATTTTCTGAAGTGCGGCGGCTTCTATCTTTGTCCAGAGCATAGGAACTGCAAATATATGCGTTACCTTATGCTTACGGATGGTTTTAAGTATTGTGTCGCTGTGGTAATTCTTCAGGAACACAAAAGTTCTCGCAAAGAATGCAAACCACATATAACACGCAAGGAATCCGAACACATGGTAGAACGGCAGAAATGTAAGCTGCTTTATCATACCGTCTGTATGTGCCTGGATCTCCTTGCTCGTTCTGATTATCCTCTTTGTATTGTATATCTGACGGCATATCTTTTCGCCGGTGTAAACACAGAGCTTGGTGCGTGCCGACGTTCCCGAGGTCATGAATATCACCTCGTCAGCCCATCTTGCTTCCGGTACATCACTGCTCCGGCTGCTGCATATCTCCGTATAGTCAATAGTTGCCACACTAAAGGCTTCATCGTCCGAAATGACAGCACATACATTATTCTCAGCAAGCACATTTTCAAGCTGTTCCTTACCAAGACGCTTGTTCATCAGAAGCGGCACATATCCGTTCCTCAGAAGTGCCCAGAATATCTGTATCCATTCCACGCAGTTGTCCATGTGCATTCCTACCAGAGCGCCCTTAGGAATATCATGAAGCCTTCTGCGCACTTCATACGATATCTCAGCTATTCTGTTTTTGCATTCTCCGTATGTTACCTTATATATCCTGTTGCCGTCCGTATATTCTGCCATTATATTATCTTCAAGGAGAAAAACAAATTCAAACACAGACTCAAAGGTCTGACTGCATTTCTTCAAACGCTCTATCTGTCTCTCTACAAATGTATTTATATCAGGCGCACCGCCAAGTCCGCAGCAAGCTTTACTCATCAGCTGATACCTCTTTTTACCATTGAATATAAATCGTTTTACTTATCAATAATTTATCGACATATAAAATAATTATAACATAGATAAGAATACAAGTCAATATATTTTGTCGAATCCTGTAGCTTTATGATACTACAGTAAAGTGCAGAAAAAGCTTCTGCATATCAGATATACAGAAGCTTTAGGATGTTATTCTGTTTCATCATCACTTTCAGCGCAGTCATCACCGTCACTGACTCCATAACACCGCCGGAATACTTCATCTTAAAGCTTCCGCCGTATTTTTTAGCAATGCTATCCTTATGCAGTGCGAAAATAACAACAGCAACAAGTATCATTTTATAGGCTGAATGCAGGTTCTCTTCCGGCGGAATGCCAAACCCGAAGGTCATCACTGCATATCACGCCGCAATGCCGCAAAGATAAATAACATGATCTATCATATAAGCTCACATAAGTATTCAAGATATTTTTCCTTTGTATTCTTAAACCTGCTCTGGCTGACTGGTATTGCAGCATTGATCCCTTTCAGAGTAAAGAAATACAGTTTCAGGTCAGACACAAAGCTAAGGTTTACGGAAAAGCTGTGATGGCAGCGCAAAAAAATACTCCGGCAGGTATACGTCTGATGCTGCTCTTTGAGCTTTTTATCACTATATCCTCCTGCTGCCTAACGCTTCTTTTAAGTATAATATTAAGGGAGCGCTCAACCTTACCTGCTGTAAAAGGCTTTACAAGAAAACCGTCTGGTAAAACTTCGAATATCTCCTCGCAGTAACGTATATGAGCTGTAATGAAAATAATCTTTACATCCCTGTGATTTCTGCGTATACGCTTTGCAAATTCAATTCCGTCAGCATCATCTGAAAGAACTATATCAAGAAACACAAGGTCCACCCCTGTCCGCAGATACTCCTCCGCCTGTGTATGATCAAGTACAGTCATAATGCTGCATTCATCAGGGGAGAGAATGTTCATCAGCAGCTGCCTCAGCTCATCGCATACAGAATGTTCGACATCATATATAAGTATCCTTTTCACCCTGTAACACCCCTTATTTCCACATATTCATACATTATAGTATAAAACATGAAGCACCTTTTGTCAATGTCACTCCGCACTGCTGCATAGAAAGTAATCTGATATACGATTGACGAAAAAATAAAAAAAGGATATACTATACAGGTAATAAAATTTTTTTGCACAGGTGAGAAAATCAGCATTCTCATGTGTTTAATAATTGAAAGAGCAAAAAAGGTGCAAGGGTGGGATGCCAATGGATAAAGGAGCTGACAGCTACCGGAGATTTCTTGACGGTGACAGAGATGCTATGGTCGAAATAATCCGTGACTACAAGGATGGACTTATGATGTATCTGTATCGTTTTACAAATGATATAAACACCGCCGAAGAGCTTACCGAGGACACCTTTTTCAGGCTTTACACAAAAAGACCCCGATTTTCACCAAAGCATTCTTTCAAAACATGGCTTTACACTATAGGCCGTAATCTTACACTCAATCATCTCAGAAAACAGAAATGGATATCAGGCAGCTCAATTGATGAATGCACCCACATTGCTGCGCCGTCGGATATCGAGATCGAGTACATAAAAAAAGAGCAGAATCTTGAGCTGTACAGAACCCTTGACAAGCTCAAACCAGACTACCGTCAGGTGCTCTATCTTGCGTACATCGAGGGATTCAGTACAGATGAAACGGCACGTATAATGCGTAAAAGTCACCGCCAGATAGGAAACCTTCTCTACAGAGCCAAAAAGGCTCTCCGTGAACAGCTGGGAAAGGAGGGATCGACCTATGAGAAGCTATGAGGAGATGGCTCAGAACGTTTTCCGAAGAGGTGACGAATACTTTCGCAGAAAACAGAAACAAGCAGCCTTTATAAAAAAGGGGGTATCATTTATGTCAATTACTGGTATTATTATTGCATTAGGCTTTGTGGCAGGCAGCAGCCAGCTTCTCAGTCCGGCTATCCCGGATGAACCGCAGCAGATAGATCTGAACACAGATATAACCACAACGGTCGTCACAAGTACTGCTGCAGTCACTGGAACAGGCACATCTGCCGTAACCACAGAATCACCCGCCTCAGCAGAAGCCTCGGTGACGACCGATATTACGACAGCGGCATATACAGCAATAACAACAACTTCTGCGGCAGTACCGAACACTACGGCGAAAACAACAACCGCTGCGGTGACAACTGCCGCTGTAACTACAGAAGCCGCTTCCTCAGACGTGAACATCTATGAGGAGTATACATTTGATGAATTCATCCAGCTGAGCGAAGAAGAAATATGCTCCATATCAGATGAGGTCTCTGAGCTTTATAACTTCTGGTGCGACCAGATAAGCGGATATGACGTGACATACATTCATTTTGCAATGAGCGTTCCATATATCACAACAGATGAAAACGGTCAGGAAACGGCTGACGCAGACAGTGTAAAAGCAGCTTTGTATCTTCCGGAGGATATGCCGGTAGATTACAGATGTCCGCTGAATGATATTGAGTTCATTCAGTATACTATAGACTGCGGCAATTATGAGGATTTTTATGAAAACAACTATAGCACTGCAATTACAGCGGCGACTCTTGTCTGGATAGACGCTAATCCCCATACAGGTGATTTCATTGACCCTGAGTTCAGTGCAGGAAACAGCAGCACAAAATCCGGCACCTTCGGTGAAATATTCAGCTGGAGCATCTCAGACGGCACGCTCGCCTTTACCGTTGACGATTCCGCAAAGACCGGAGGAGATATCTGCCTGACAACAGGACTTGACTACTCAGAGGGCAATCAGGCTGAAAACAGACCCTGGTTCAGCTATATCCATGATATCAGTCATATCGTTTTCGACGATGCCATAACATCCATAGGAACTGATATCGTGTTTGATTTCATGGCAATAAACGCCGCAACTGCAATTGAGACAGTAACCTGCGGTGAGAATATGCGGTGGGATGAAAACATCTGGGCATATTACAACGACACCAGCAGTGCCGTACTCCGTGCGCCGAAGTATTCCTACAGCGAATACTGGGCATTTTACGAAAAGGTTCCCTTTGAAGCTTCCGGCACAGCTCAGAGCCCCTACCTGAAGCTTACTGACGAAGAAGGAAAATGGGAATACTCAGAAGATACGTCAACACTTACCATGCACGGCAATATCGACGCTGAAAGCCTGATATCTGTAAGCGAAATGTGGTACGGAAGATACGATCAGGTCATCCTCAGTGAGGATGCAGAATGCAGTTCTGCTGAAACAGATCACCTCATCACTCACGTTCTTGCAGGCGGAACACTGCATAAGGATATGAGGAGAGATGACATCACTGTATCCTGCTATTCTGCTCTTGGTAAAGATAATATCAGCAGTATAAGAGATGCAGGGTACACAGTTGTGGTTCTGGATGGAGGCGCATTGACGCTTACCGGCGACGCCGACGGCAATGGTACAATTGACCTTTCCGATGCAGTAAAGGTGCTTACCATATATGCAGAGAATGCGTCAGGTCTTAATCGTGCGATATACGGAAGCACAC
>JAZNOB010000009.1:0-6464 GCA_045580565.1 Ruminococcus sp. | reverse complement strand
TGTCCGAAGGACAAAGTGGACCGGCTCGTGGAGCCTGTCAGCGAAGCTGACTGAGGGGATTACGGAAATAGAAACAGACCATAAATTTCAGCCGTACTCGCTGGGCACAATCCCCTCCGTCACGCCTGCGGCGTGCCACCTCCCCTTGCTAAGGGGAGGCTTATGCGGTATGCTCCGCAATTATACAACAAAAAAATTCGCCCCAACTGCACCACAAGAAATGGTACAATCGGGGCGATTCAATACATAAATCACGGTTCCACCCAATTTTGTCTGCAAAAATGCACCTGCAGACCTCATTAAAGCTCTGTAACGGGAGCAAGCCGCTGCTGATTGGGCAGACTCGGAGAATGGTGTGCCTTGCTTCCTGCAATCCCCTCGCTTTCAGCCTATGGCAAGGGATCTCTTTGAAGAATGCAATCCGGAAACAGGCGGTTCTCTTCTGCGTTTTAAAAAAATATTCGTTTATCAAAAACAAAATCGGTATGCTTAAAAGACATCCCGTCTTGTGCGTCAGATATGCCTTTTGTATATTGTATCATATAAGAAGCCTTTTGTCAAGCTTTTTCAAAAATCGACAGAAAAGCCGGACTTCTCACGTGAAAACTGCACTACTCCTGCGTATCCTCAGCGTTATTTTCAGAAGGCTCTGTTACCTCCGCCTTTATCTTGGATATCCAGTTATCCTCAATCAGCAGCACCGTAAACTTAACACCCTCGTACTCTACCTCAGCCGGCTCATCCTCGTCAGGTATCCTGCCCAGCTGCTCTACAAGCCATGCGCTCATAGTGTCAAATTCCTGATCCTCAGGCAGACTGAGTCCAAGCTGTTCCAGAGTCTCCTCAGGGTCTGCCGTGCCCTCGATAGTGAACACACCCTCGCTGGTCTCTCTTACCTCGATCTCCTCGTCGTCATATTCATCACGGATATTACCCACGATCTCCTCAAGAAGATCCTCCATTGTAACAATACCGGCAGTTCCGCCGTATTCGTCTACCGCAACTGCCAGCTGCGTCTTGTCCCTGAGCATATCCTCAAGCACATACTTGCACTTCGCAGTCTCCGGCACGAACAGCGCTGCACGCATAAAATGACGTACTCCGAAATTGGATATATCCTCTGCGCCAATAAGCCCCAGCAGATCCTTTACCATAAGCACACCGATAATATTATCAACGCTGCCTTGATATACAGGCATTCGGGAATACCCCTCGTTCATCGCCAGATATACAACGTCATTTATCTTCATGTCAACGTCAACTGCCACAAGCTCCTTGCGGTGAGTCATGACGCTCATTATCATAACGTCGTCAAAGTCAATGATATTGTTGATCATTTCCTTCTGGCTTTCCTCAATAAAGCCTGTCTCATTGCCGGCTGCGTCTACCATCAGAAGAAATTCCTCCTCGGTAACTGCGTCGTCACCCTCTGAGCATCTCCGACCGCCTAAGAGCCAGTCAACACCTCTGATAACAGACTGGAGAGGCATAAGAAGTATTACTATAAAATCAACAAAACGGCTGTTCTTTTTAAGAAGCTTCTCCGCCCTGTGTGAGCCTATTCTGTCTGATACAGACACGCACAGCGAAAATACGATCACCGCAGCAAAAAACGCCGCAGCTATATTCACCGCTCTGCTCCAGAATGCACCGAGACCGCTGCTGCTTAGAATAAACGGCAGTAAGGTCAGTGAGAATATCTCCTCCGATAAAAATGCAAACAGTACTCCGCTTGCACAGCTTTCAGCCAGAAATGTAAATTCAAGTCTCCTTGACTTCTGAAGCTGCTTTGCCAGCGGCTTGAAGGCATCGTCCTTTTCAGCAAGCGACTTTACCTTCGGTCTAATCTTTTCCAGTGCAGCCCTCACTGCTGTTATGCAGCCGTGTACCAAAAGCACAGCCGCCCCAGCCAGCAGGCAGCACCACAATCGACTGGCGTCGATGTCCATATGTGTGTTCTCCTTTCAGACAAATAAATATACACAAAAAACGCCGCCGTTACAGCAGCGTTTCTGTAGTCACTTTTTTCAGCGCTCCTCGCAGATCAGCTTGATAGCGGTACGCTCTTCGCCATCGATCTGGATGTTTGCGAATGCAGGAATGCAGACCAGATCCACACCGATAGGTGCAAGATAGCCACGAGCAATAGCAATAGCCTTCACAGCCTGATTAGCAGCACCGGCACCAACAGCCTGTACTTCTACGACCTTCTTTTCTCTGATCACAGCTGCAATCGCACCTGCTACAGAATTAGGGGAAGAATGAGATGATACCTTCAGAATTTCCATGTGAAAAACCTCCTCAAAAGTATAAAGTATAATTTGTAATGTGTCAAATAGCAAGGCATTTCCTGCACACTTTCATTATACTACAAACTCCACAAAAAAGCAAGTATTTTCTGTAAATTTGTGCATTATCTCATAATCAGACGCTCTATATTTACGCATTTGCCGGATTTTTCATCAAAACTAACAACCACGCCATTGAGAAAACAGGGACTCTGGGCCTCCGCAAAGCGTGTTGGAAAGCGGAATCGGAATCGGCTGAGTGCCGGCTCTATCTCAACGCCGAGCACGGAAAGCTCAGGGCCTGTCATTCCGGCGTCGGTAATGTAGCCGGTGTGTCCGCCGAGAATCATCTCATCCGCCGTCTGAACGTGGGTATGAGTTCCGAGAACAGCTGTGACCTTTCCGGTAAGGAAGTGGCCCATTGCTTTCTTCTCAGCTGTAGCCTCACCATGAAAATCAACAAAAATATTGGGGGTATCCATATCTTCAAGGATATTTTCGATACAGGTAAAGGGGTTATCAAGAGGGTCAAGGTAGGTCGTTCCGGAGAGATTTACTATAGCGATCTGAGTTCTGCCCAGATCCAGCCGGCATACGCCTCTGCCTACGCATCCGTCGGGATAGTTTGCAGGTCGGATGATAAAGTCGTGGTCGTATATAGACAGAGCCTCCCGGCGTTTGAAGCAGTGGTTGCCTGTTGTGATTACATCTGCGCCTGCTGCAAACAGCTGGTCTGCGGAATGCTTTGTGATTCCATTTCCCTGAGCTGAATTCTCTCCGTTTATTACTGTAATGTCAATATTGTAGTCTTTTTTTATTCTGTACAGGTTATCCTGAACAAATTGGCAGCCTGCACTGCCTACTACGTCGCCTATAAATAACAGATTCATCATATTCTATGTCTCCTTATCTTCTTTTCTATGTATAGTATAGCAGATTACCGGCGTGTATGTCAAATATAAATTGTAGTTTGCAGCTGGCGCCAGCTGCACCGCATTGCACCCCATTTAAGTTATGGCGTCCGATAAGTCTACACAAGTGCCCCTCAAGGGGCATTTAAGTCGTGCGTGCAAAGCAAATGGGCAAAGCGCACTGCCAAAAGGCTCCTTTTGAGAAAGGGAGCTGGCAGCGAAGCTGACTGAGGGGATTGTAAAAAGCGTAGTAACGCTGAAATTTCACCCTACTTTTCTACCCGCAATCCCCTCCGTCACGCCTTCGGCGTCCCACCTCCCCTTACTAAGGGGAGGCTTTCGTGGTGTGCCTTCGGCATATATAAACTACAATTTGCCCTCAATCCAGCAATATCCTCGGAGGCTTTACGCTGTGGAGCTTGGCGCTGAGCACAAGTCCCAGAGCCGAATACATACTAAGCGTTGCTGAGCCGCCTGCGCTGAGAAACGGCAGAGGTATACCTATTACCGGCATGACCTTCAGTACCATGCCGATATTCATTATGCAGTGAGTCATGAGCATGGCAAATACGCCCATGCAGATAAATAATCCCTGTCTGTCCGGAAGCTTTATACCGCAGAGAAGGACCCTTATACATATTACTGTAAGTACGATCACAACAGCCATAGCTCCTACAAATCCCAGAGCCTCGCCGATATACGCAAAGATAAAGTCATTATGCAGTTCAGGTACATCTATGTAATCCTCGCCGCCGTATGCGCCGGTGCCGAAAAGTCCCCCGGATGCAAGTGCGCTGAGTCCAAGATCCTGCTGATACTCAAGACCCTCAGGGTCAGTTCCGGGATTCAGCAGAACGAGGATTCTGTTCTTGTGCAGATCGCCAAGAACATAATTCCATGCAGCCCATATTCCCAATGGAATTACCGCCATTGCCGCAAGCACGTATATCCATGATATACGTGATACAAAAAGCATCATAAGCAGCATCATTGCAAATACAATAGCCGTGCCGTAGTCGCCCTGAAGCACGACTATTCCCAGCGGTATAGCTCCGTGAAGAAGCAGCAGAAGCATATGAAGAGGATGGTTCATGTTAGCCTCGTCCTTTGACAGATGCAGCGAGAATGTCAGCACAAATACTATCTTCAGGAACTCAGAGGGCTGGATGCTGATAAAGCCAAGGCTGAGCCACGCCTGGTCATCCGCACCCTCACGCTTATAGCCCAGCGAGGTAAAGGTCAGTATTATAAGTATCAGCATGATGGGCGCATAGATGTACCACAGCCGTGCTATTTTGTGAAAGTCAACAGCCGCTATTATTAGCATGGCTGCAAAGCCCACGATCGCTGCGGCTGCCTGTGTTATAAAGTCGTCTGCACCGATGTCGTGAACATTGTTTACGTAAATTGAATGAAGCAGCACCACGCTGAGAACTGAACACAGGACTGCGCCCAGTATGATCAGCTTGTCGAGGCTGCGCAGGTATTCAAGAATATTTTCCCGAAGCTCCTTCATTTTGTTTTCCTTTCTGAATATGGTTGATTCTATTTCTGTTCAGGATTATACTTCCAGCCCATGCTGCCGTACTGTATTGCAGCTGCGGCGTGTGATCTTTCTATTGTGTCAGAGCCGGACATATCAGCTACTGTTCTGGCAAGCTTCAATATACGGTCATAGGAGCGTGCGCTAAGCCCCAGTCTGTCGAATGCACTCTGGACTACAGCCTTTGCACCATCTGTCATGGGACAGTAGGTCTGGAGATGGCCGGCAGGTATCTGCGCATTGCAGGTTATATCCGTACCCCTGAAGCGTTCCTCCTGAATAGTTCTTGCCGCCTGCACACGCTTGCGCACTTCAGCGGAGGACTCCGGTATCTTCGTATCAGACAGGTCGCTGAATTCAACCGGTTCCACCTCAAGGTGCATATCGAAACGCTCCATGAGAGGTCCGGATATCCTTGAAAGATACTGCTGTACCTGCCGTGGCGTACAGGTGCATTTCCGCTTGGGATGACCGTAATATCCGCAGGGACAGGGATTCATTGCGCCTACCAGCATGAAACGGCAGGGATATGTAACAGTACCCGATGCACGGGTTATAGTAACGACTCTGTCCTCCAGAGGCTGACGCATGATGTCAAGAGTCTTTTTGTCAAATTCCGCAAGCTCATCAAGGAAAAGCAGTCCGTTGTGAGCAAGGGATATTTCTCCGGGCTGAGGCACGCTTCCGCCGCCCACAAGACCTGCGCCCGATGTAGTATGATGCGGTGAACGGAATGGTCTTGTCCGTACAAGAGGTGATTTGCTGTCCAGCATTCCTGAGATAGAATAGACGTTCGTGGTCTCCAGCATTTCATCCATAGTCATTTCCGGAAGTATCGTAGGAAGTCTCCTTGCAAGCATACTCTTGCCGCTGCCGGGCGGCCCTACCATAAGCACATTATGACCGCCTGCTGCAACTATTTCAAGGGCTCGCTTGACGCTCCGCTGACCTCTTACCTCGGAGAAGTCAAGGCGTGAGCCGCTTTCATCCTTTTCCGTACAGGTGTACACAGCTGGAGTCAGCCTGTTTGTATTCTCAAAATGCTCCAGCAGAGCCTGAACGCTGGGTACGCCGTATACTGTAACTCCGTCAATAGCAGCCGCTTCCGCTGCATTTTCCGCAGGAACGTAAAGCTCCTGCACACCGATGGAACGGGCAAGTATAGTCATAGGCAGAACGCCCTTTACAGAGCGCACCTCTCCGCTGAGAGAAACCTCGCCGATAAAGCATTTGCCCTCCATTGAGGTGCTGAGAAGCTCAAGGGATTTCAGCACACCTACCAGTATGGCAAGGTCGTGCATAGTGCCGCTTTTTCTTACATCCGCAGGCGCAAGGTTTACGACTATATGCTTCGCCGGCAGCGATACATCCACCGCACGCAGGGCTGCCCCGATACGCTCCCTGCTTTCACGGACGGATGCGTCAGGAAGTCCTACTATATCGAATTTCGGCATTCCACGGTTTACGACAGTTTCAACATCTACCGGAAATGCGTTCAGTCCGAAAAGTCCCAGACTGCTTATTTTGCTGAACATGGATGTTCACCTCATTTTGTTATTTTGATTGGTAAATTGTAGTTTATATGTGCCGAAGGCACACCACGAAAGCCTCCCCTTAGTAAGGGGAGGTGGCACGCCGAAGGCGTGACGGAGGGGATTGCGGGTAGAAAAGTAGGCTGAAATTTCAGCGTTACTGCGCTTTTTACAATCCCCTCAGTCAGCT
>JAZNOB010000008.1:0-28254 GCA_045580565.1 Ruminococcus sp. | reverse complement strand
ATTTAAGTGTGGAGAATTTCGCTCTCTGCGGAGAGCGACCAGCTTACGCAGCTGGACCGCGGGAGCTGGCGCCAGCTCGACCGCATTTATTTGCGTGCTTCGCACGCTAAACTACAATTTACAATCAAAGAGCTGCCTCGGAAAGCATCCAGAGGCAGCTCTTTTCTTATTTCACCAGCAGCTCATATGCTGCCTTCAGCTGGGGGTCACCCTCTGTATCCGGTGCGTCGAAATCAATCACATAGTCCTCCGGAAGAGTTGCTTCAACATCCGGTCGTACTCCTATTCCATGATAGCACTCGCCCTTAACAGTCTGATACGTTGCAACGGTCAGCGTCGCTGCACCACCAGCTACAGTTCTTGTATCCTGCATAACGCCCTTACCATAGGTCACTGTTCCTACAAGATCTGCCTTTCCAAAGTCCTTCAGGGAAGCTGCAAAAAGCTCTCCGGCACTTGCTGTATTCTCATTCATTACAACTGCCATAGGTATCATAAGCTCCTCGGAATCAGATTCAACTATAGTCTTAACAGAGCCGTCGCCGTAATTTGCCACAGCGATATTCCCTTCAGGCAAAAGCGGATCAAGAATCTTTTCAAGAGATGTGAGAAGTCCGCCTCCGTTATTGCGCACATCAAAAATAATAGCTTCAGCTCCGCTTTCAACAAGTCCGGTCAGGACGGCGTTGTACTGGTCAAAGGTATTTTCACGAAATGCGGAAATATGAATATAGCCAATGTTCCCATCAAGCATCTGTCCCTCAGCGGTTACTGTAACTATTTCTCCACGTGTTATTACAAGCTCCATTATCTCGCCGGCACGGTCAATTGTAAGGGCAACATCAGTACCTATCTCACCCTTTACCGCATCGACAGCTTCATTATACCCAAGCTCTGTAACAAGCTCCCCGTCAACCGCCGTAATAATATCCTCCGGCTGAAATCCGCCCTTTTCGGCAGGCGAATCCTCCGTTACCGAAACAACATACAAACCCTTTTCATGAGCCTGAACCGTGACGCCTATACCTACAGATGTACCTGATTCCTTTTCCTGCCAGCTGCTGTATTCATCCGGCGTGAGGAATGATGAGTACGGGTCGTCAAGACCGGCAATGTAACCCTTCAGCGCACTGTTCATCAGTGTTTCTTCATTGGTTTCAGTATAATACTTTTCGTCAACATACTCGCTCAGCTCCGCAAGCCTTGCTGTATCCTCAAGCCTCTCCGAAAGTCTTTCGCTCCTCTGCCAGAGAAGCACGCATATAACGCCAAGAACCGCAATTATTATAAACAGTACATATGCCAGCAGCGACGGTCTTTCCCTTTCCTCCATATCAAATTTTTCCATATAATCACCTCTTCTCAAAAAAGGGCAGAGAATCTCCTGTCCCCTGCCCTCTTTCTATTCTATACTTTTTCTTTACGGATTATGTACCCCGTTATCAGTAGAGATATGCCTCCGGATCGACTCTCGTTCCGTTCAGTCGCACCTCATAGTGAAGATGCGGACCTGTTGAGAAACCGGTTGAGCCTACATAACCAAGAGTCTGACCCTGATATACGCTCTGTCCGTTTGAAACTGCAACTGATGTAAGATGAGCATATACAGTCGCAAAGCCATTGCTGTGCTGTACGATTACATAGTTGCCATATCCGCCGCCGCAGCCGCAGCTTGATGACTTGCCGTAATTATGGGAGCATCCGCTGCTTACATGAATGACAGTACCGCTGAGCGATGATACTGCCGGAGCACCTGATATTCCGCCGCCGGCAATGTCAATACCATTATGATGGGTACCCCATCTTGGACCGAATCCGCTTGTCAGTGTATAGAAGCCCGGACACGGCCACGCAAAACGTCCTGTTGAAGCTGCAGGAGACTGAGTCGTAGTAGTAGTCTTTGTTGTAGTCTTTACAGTAGTCTGTACAGGAGCTGTCGTCTGAACAGGTGCCTGAGTCTGCTTGGTAGTGCTGTTGCCGCTGTTACCGCTTGACTGGCTCTTGGTAGTTGTGGTAGTAGTAGGAGAATAGATAGGCTTTGCCGTTGTAGTAAGCTTTGCCGCAGCCTCCTGCTTTTTGCGTTCCTCCTCAGCAAGAGCTTCCTGTCTCTTCCTTTCAGCCTCAGCTTCAAGGATCGCCTGAAGGATACGTGCATCTTCAGCTTCAAGCTCAGCATTTGACGCTTCGAGAGCTGCGATATCATCGTTCAGCATAGCTTCCTTGTCAGCAAGCATCTGTGAATACTCAACAGATTCCTCATAGTCATACTGAAGCTCAAGGATAGCCTCCTTCAGCTCCTCCTTCTTTTCAGTCTCATCTTCAAGCTGGATATCAAGCTCAGCCTTTTCAGCTTCAAGATATTCCTTCTTTTCGTTGCAGGCAGTGAGCTGGTCATTCAGATCATGAATAAGCTCATTATCATGCTTTGCAACACGTGAGATAAGGTTATACTTGGAAAGGAAATCAAAGAAATCTGTCGCACCTACAAGCACGGATGCCAGACTGCTGTTGCCGCCTATGTACATTGCTCGGATCCTGCCCTTGAACTCCTCAAGTCCTACCTCTATATCAGCCTCCATATCAGCGATCTCGACCTCAGTATCAGCGATCTCCTGCTGAGTTTCGTCGATCTCATCCTCGATACGGGTAAGCTGTTCATCGACTATGGCAACATTTTCCTGCTGAAGCTCCAGCTTCTCGGTGAGAGTTTCCTGATACTCAGCCTCAGAAGCCTGTTCTGTGCCGAGATCCTCAAGCTTGCTCTGCATCTGGGCGATCTCAGCGTCGTTTGCCTCCTTCTGAGCCTGAAGCTCTGAGGATGCCCACGCCCATACAGGCGGCTCGTTCCATAAGTCCTTACAGTATACGCTTCCTGCCAGAATGCTCACACTGAGCATAGCACTGACAAAGCGCAGTACACTTTCTTTACGCATAGTAGTTTCCGCAGTGCGGATGCCTCCTTTCAGACATTCAGATGCTTGCGGGTTGAAAATACTGTTCCTAAAGCCCCGAAGAACGTTCCTGCCGCAAGGTAAGCTATAATTACCGGTATTGCAACCTCCTCGAACTGTATGATGCTTGACACTCCGAAAATGGAGATCACATTTGTTCCGCCGGTGAGCAGCTCAACAAGAGCGTCATAGCCGAACCATGTAATCGCCAGAGCACCGCAGCCTGCAAGGAAGCCTGTTATCATACCCTCAACAAAAAACGGGATACGTATGAATGAATTGGTCGCACCAACGTACTTCATGATCTGGATCTCAGCACGACGTGCAAATACGCTCGCCTTTGTTGTGTTGGCTATAATTACAATTGAAATGATAATCAGCGCAGCAATAATAACTGCAAAGATAAGAGTTATGATCTGTCTCAGCTCTATAAGTACGTTTACAAAATCTATAGGCGCACTTATTGATTCAACCTTTTCCATCCCTTCAAGTGAAGCGATAGTCTCATCTATGCGGTTAATATCAGCAACACGGACACGGTAGGAATCCACAAGGGGATTGTCCTCGCCCAGAGAGTCAAACAGAAGCTCTGCGTCCGTCATACTCGCTTTCATATCCTCAAAGGCATCCTCCTTTGAGTAGAAATTAGCCTCAGCAATATTATCCATACGGCAAAGCTCGCCGTACAGCTCGCTTATCTCTATATCACTTGTATCATCCTGAAGATAGATGATAACCTCATTTTTATCTTCCATACCGCCGATCATGGATGAAATATTCATGGAAACAAGGACAGAAAGTCCTACCAGAAGCAGCGAAATAAGCAGCACGCAAAATGATGCAAACGCCATCATACGGTTTTTCCAGATATTTTCAAAGCCCTTTCCCAGCAGGTATCTAACACCACTAGCTCTCATTGATCAAATTGCCTCCAACGATTTCATCAAAGACCACCTGTCCATGATTTATATTGATAATACGTCCTCCGAAATGGCGCACAAGGCTGTGCTCATGAGTTACCATGAGTATTGTTGTGCCTATTTCATTGATACTCTGGAGAAGCTCCATGATCTCATAAGACATTTCAGGGTCGATATTTCCTGTAGGCTCATCGGCAATAATAAGCTGAGGGTCATTAACGAGAGCACGTGCAATAGCAACACGCTGCATCTCGCCGCCTGACAGCTCATTGGGATAGTTCTTCGCCTTATCGGACAGTCCTACCAGATCAATAACATACTTTACACGCTTCTTTATGTACTTAGGCGGTGCGTCTACAACACGCAGCACGAATGCTATGTTCTCATACACTGTCATTGACGGTATCAGACGGAAATCCTGAAAAACGAAGCCGATGGTCCTGCGCAGCGCAGGAATCCTGCGGCGGCGCAGCTTATTGAGGTTATATCCGTTTACGTAGATCGAACCGCTGCTGGGATCGATTTCCTTCAGGATAAGCTTGATCATGGTGCTTTTGCCTGCGCCGGAAGGTCCGACAACAAAGGCAAAGTCACCATCATTGATTTTAAGATTGACATGATGCAGCGCATCCACTCCGCCGGAGTAGACTACGGAGACATCTCTCATTTCTATCATGGTTTCCCACAATTCCTTTCACAGAAAATTTCTGCCGGAACAAAACCTTAGAACTTTGCAGGGTTCGCAGACAGATAACGCTTAACCATCAGCGCAATCTTGAATATGATCGCATGGTCAAACTCACGAAGGTCAAGACCTGTAAGCTTCTTGATCTTCTCAAGACGATACACCAGTGTGTTACGGTGTACGAAGAGCTTTCTGGATGTCTCTGATACGTTCAGGTTGTTCTCAAAGAACTTCTGAATAGTAAACAGAGTTTCGTGGTCCAGAGACTCAATGCTGCCTCTCTTGAATACCTCACGGAGGAATATCTCGCAGAGAGTTGTAGGCAGATTGTAGATAAGTCTTGCAATACCAAGATTGTCATAGCTCATAATAGTCTCATTTGTATCGAATACCTTACCAACTTCAATAGCCATCTGAGCTTCCTTGAAGGAACGTGACAGCTCCTTTACGTTGCCTACGATAGTACCGATACCTACGTTTACTCTTGTGTAGAATTCACTGCTCAGTGTATCAGCAATTGAACGTGCGAGCTTTTCAAGGTCTCTTGTGTCAACGCTTCCCTTGATCTCCTTAACAAGAACGATATCAGATTCAGAAATTGTGAAAACGAAGTCCTTATTCTTGTCCGGGAACAGGTTCTGGATAACGTCGTAAGCAGACACTTCATTTGCAGATACGATACGTATAAGCAGAACGACACGGCTTACCTCTGCGCTGAAGTGCAGCTCTCTTGCCTTGATAACGATATCACCGGGCAGAACATTGTCCAGTACAACATTCTTGATGAAGTTGTTGCGGTCATACTTTTCGTCATAGTACTGCTTGATGTTGTACAGGGAGATAGCCAGAATATTTGCATACTTTGCTGCAACGTCATCTGTGCCCTCTACAAATACAGCGTACTCCGGCTTTGTGTGAGAACCGAAGGGCTTATAGGTATAACCGTCACGGATAAAAATGTCATGCACATCGCTGAGGTCGAGGGATACGAACTCATTTGTTGTGCCTATCTTCGTCAGGTCACTGCAGGCAATAATTGTTGCAGCATCATCTACAACGCCTACTGTAGCGTCGATAGTGTCTCTCATCTGGTGAACAAGGCCCTGAAATAATCTGTTTGACATGAAAAACATCCTTTCACTTTGTTGTCGTATATTCCGGATGCAAAAGCTTTCGCTCTATACATCCTTAAAGGCTGCAGTTTAACATATTACAAATTGTAACACATCACGCACCTCTATATATGGATTTTTTGTTAAATTTCAAGAAAATTCACAATAAAGCCTCTGGTTTTCCGGATTCTTCCGGTAATTGAGCCTCTATTTACCATTTGTGTAACCGAATTGTAATTTTCTTCCGGTTACATCTTTTCCGGACAGTCTATTTTGAGTATTCTCAGCGTATTTCTGAGAGTCTGGCGTGCAGCATTGCAGAGCATGAGTCTTGCAAGCTGAAGCTCAGGAGTCTCGGCGTGCTTTACGCTGCATCCGTCATAGAACTTGTGGAAAAGTGTAGCAAGCTCTGAAGCGTACTTGGTGATCTTGGAAGGATCGTAATTCTTGGCTGCGCTGTCGATCTCAACAGGAAGAGCTGCGATATGGCGGATAAGCTCGATCTCCTGAGGCTTGTCCAGAAGATCAAGGAGAGCTGTATCAGCGCCGTCTGCTGAAACGCCTTCCTCAGCCATATTGCGGAGAATGCTGCAAATACGAGCGTGAGCGTACTGAACGTAGTATACAGGATTCTGGGATGACTTTTCAACAGCAAGGTCAAGGTCAAACTCAAAGTGTGAATTTGCTTCTCTTGTGTTGAAGAAGAATCTTGCAGCGTCTATCGGGATCTCCTCAAGGAGAGTAACCAGAGTGATAGCCTTGCCGCTTCTCTTGGAGAGCTTTACTACCTCGCCGTCACGCATGAGCATTACCATCTGCATGAGAACAACGTCAAGGCGGCTCGCATCCACACCCAGAGCTGTAAGAGCAGCCTTCAGTCTCGGTACATAACCGTGGTGATCTGCACCCAGAATGTCGATAGCCTTATCGTAGCCTCTTGTAACCAGCTTATCATAGTGATATGCAATATCCGGTACTATATAAGTAGGGATACCATTTGCACGTACAAGAACGAAGTCCTTATCCGCACCGAACTCGGTAGCCTTGAACCATACTGCGCCCTCCTGCTCGTAGGTGTAGCCACGCTCTGTCAGCTGCTCTACGATATTCTTAACGCTGCCGTTATTATGGAGAGTGCTTTCGCTGAACCAGTTGTCGTAAACTATACGATACTTCTTCAGGTCACGTTCAAGACCTGCCACATTCTTGGGGAGAGCAAACTTAACAAGTGCGTCTCTTCTTTCCTTAGCGTCAGTGTTTACATACTTGTCACCATATTCAGCGATGAAGTTTTCAGCGTGCTCGGTAATATCCGCACCGTGGTAAGCGTCCTCCGGCATTTCAACAGATGGATCAAAGTGCTGGAGATAGCGAACCTCCAGAGAAGTAGCAAACTTCTCGATCTGGTTGCCGGCATCGTTGATGTAAAATTCTCTCTGAGTATCATAGCCTGCCCAGAGAAGGATCTCTGCAAGGCTGTCGCCCAGCGCACCGCCTCTTGCGTTGCCTACGTGCATAGGGCCTGTAGGATTTGCGGATACGAACTCAACCAGCGCACGCTTGCCGTTTCCAGTCGTTGTACGTCCATAGTCATCCTTTTCATCCAGAACATTCTTCACAACTCCGGAGAACCATGACTTTCTCAGGAAAAGGTTGATAAATCCGGGACCTGCGATTTCCGCACGGTCGAAGGAGCTTCCCTCCAGCATAAGTGCATCACATATAAGTGAAGCAATATTTCTCGGCGGCATACGGAAAGCCTTAGCACTTGCCATAGCCAGATTTGTTGCAAAGTCACCGTGAGACTTATCTGCCGGTATTTCGATCTTGAAGGCAGGCAGCGGTTCAGCCGGTACCTTACCATCAGCCACGAGACGTCCGACAGCGTCCAGCAGCAGTCCATTAAGCTCTTCAGATGCGAGCCTGATACAATTTGCCATTTTACATTCCTCTTTCTTACGACTTAGACTTATCAATGTCAAGATAAATTTCGTTATCAGACAGATACGCAGAATTTACGTCGATAGTATATTTTAAATATAATTTTCCGCCTTCTTCAGACAGGCAGTTTTCGATCTTATGGGTGAAGATCCCCACAGTCATATCTCCGAAAGGCGTACCGTAAAGGCAGAAATGCTTCTTGCCGGTTTCAATGACCAGATTGGAATTTGCAGTACCGGTTCTTGCGATAGATACCAGCCTGTCACCATCAGCCCTGATCGTCGTGGTTGCACCTTCAAAGCCCGTTGCGTCAGAGTCCTCATAGGTGATGACCCATGTGTCACCGTCCCTGCTCATAGTGCCCTCAGTCATAAGCTCTGTTTCTGAGTGGTCATCCTCTGAATCAAGAACACTTCGCAGCTTCAGATTTATCTGCTCCATTTTGCTCTCCTTTTATATAGTATATCAGAAATCGCTTCTGAAAACGTCCCCGTGAACCTCCTCATGAAGGAAGTACCGTGCATTTTCTTCAAACATCTCTGTACTGTCACTTACATAATATGTGTTCCTGCCCTTTTCAGCTCTGCTGCTGAGAAGATTCTCCTTCATAAGGCAGTCCTTTGCAAATTTAGCAGCCTCCGCACCGGCAGAAATAAGCTTCACTCCGTCACCCATTATATCTCCGATTATCTCAGAAATGACCGGATAATGAGTGCAGCCCAGAATAAGAACATCCACGCCTTCTTTTTTTATAGGGGCAAGATATTCCTCTGCTACAAGCCTTGTAACAGGATTGCCGAAATCGGTGTAGCCGTTTTCCACAAGATGGACGAACAGAGGGCACGCCTGTGGAATAATCATCACATCAGGATGAGTCTCCGCCGCTGCTCTTATGTAGCTGCCGCTTTTTATGGTAGCTGGTGTACCGATAATACCTATCCTCTTTTTCTTTGTAGCAGCACACGCAGCTTCTATTGCCGGAGCGATAACGCCAGTAAAGGGCATATCCTCAACAATAGGATCATCCATTGCAACAGAGCTTACTGTTCCGCAGGCTGCAATTATCATCTTTATCTTATGCCGCCTGAGAAAAGCTACATCCTCAGCCGCATACCGGAGAATAGTCTCACGGCTTCTGCTGCCGTAGGGTATTCGTGCTGTATCGCCGAAATATATGATATTTTCATTAGGCAGTATCCGGTTAAGCTCCTGAACCGCTGTCAGTCCGCCCATACCGGAGTCAAACACGCCTATGGCATAATCCTTCATGCTGTCTATCACTGCCAAGGCAGTTCTCCTTTCTGAATGCTGAGCATGGCTCAGTGAGCACGCTCTGTATTCTCAATAGCCTGTTCAATAAGCTTATCAATAAGATAGCTCTGGCTCATACCCAGATTCTCCATAAGCTTCGGATACATACTGATGCTTGTAAAACCGGGCAGGGTGTTGATCTCATTAAGGTAAATAACACCGTCCTCTGTAAGGAAGAAGTCAACTCTTGAAAGTCCCTTGCAGCCCAGTGCCTGATATGCAGCAACTGCTGTCTTTCTTATGCTGTCGGACTGCTTCTCGTTAATTCTCGCCGGAATATAGAGCTTTGATGAACCGTTGATATACTTGTCATCGTAGTCATAGAAGTCCGCAGCAGGCTCTATCTCGCCGACATATGAAGCAAATGGTGCGTCGTAGCCGAACACTGCGACCTCAAGCTCTCTGCCCTTGATGTATTCCTCAATAACTACCTTGCTGTCGTGTGAAAATGCTATCTGGATGGCATCCTTCAGCTCCTCAAGGTTATTTGCCTTGTTTACGCCTACAGATGAACCGGCATTCGCTGGCTTTACGAACATGGGGAAACCCAGCTGCTCGCCTGCCTCCTCGCACTTTTCATCCAGATGGCTGATATCCTTCTGGCATACAGACATCCATCTTGCTGTTCTTATACCATTATAATCAAGTACAGTATGTGTAATACACTTATCCATACACATTGCACTGCTGAGCGTGCCGCAGCCTACGAAAGGAAGTCTCGCCATTTCAAGAAGTCCCTGCAGTCTGCCGTCCTCGCCGTTTCTGCCATGAAGCACCGGAAATACAACATCCACCTTCTTCATGTAGGTTTCGCCGTTTTCAATGGTGATGATCCCCTTGTGGATAGGATCAGGTGAAATTACTGCAGCAGCACAGTCAGGATTTCTCTCCCATGCACCGGATGCGATCTCATTTACATCACCCGGAAAATACAGCCATCTTCCCTTTTTTGTGATGCCAACGCAGATCACATCATACTTGTCTCTGGGGATGCTGTTAATAACATTTGTTGCAGAAATCAGCGATACGTCATGTTCGCTGGAAACGCCGCCAAAAAGCACGGCTACACGAATCTTTGCCATGTGGATATTATCTCCTCTCAATTGCAAGCTGATACATTATATGCGGCTCAGAAGCCAGCATGAATGCACTACCTATTCTATTTTATCACATTTCACAAAATAGTGCAAGTCTTTTTCCTCTGTTGCCATATTTTTTTACGTTCTCTTTTCACAGGGTACGGAATTTCCGGTTTTTTTGAAAAACATGAAAAAAGGTATTGACAAGCCCTGATTTATATGATATACTTGAACTACCTCTTGTATGGGGTTTATTTTTATGCCTGTTTACAGGAAACGGCGTTTCCTGATGGCATGACCCTGTATCCGGAGGGAGGCAAACGGCCTGTAGGGCTATTGGCCTTGCAGGAGAAGAATAAGATCAGGAGGTGCCGATAATGAGAGTGAAGGTAACTTTGGCTTGTACAGAGTGCAAGCGCCGCAATTATGTAACCAAGAAGAACAAGCGCAACAATCCCGAGCGTATCGAGATGAACAAGCACTGTAAGTTCTGCCGGAAGCATACTTTGCACAAAGAAACAAAGTGATGATTGGAGGTTCTGAAAAAATGTCTGACAGCATTAAGAACACTGAGCTCTCCGAGAAGGAAGCTGCAAAGCTTGCCAAGAAGGAAGCTAAGGACGCGAAAAAGGCAAAATCAGATGCAGACTCCAAAAAGTCCAAAAAGTCTGATAAGGACAAGAAGAACATTTTTGCAAGAATTGTAAACTGGTTCAAGGATCTGAGACGTGAATTCAAGCGTGTTTCATGGCCGAGCAAGAAGACTGTTTTCAACAACACCACAGTAGTACTGAGCGTTGTTGTACTGGGCAGCATCATCATCGGTCTTATTGACACCGGTCTTCTCAGACTCATGAATTTCCTGATGAATCTGTAATGCAGGTTCATTCTTCCAGACCGCACCATTAAATTTTACAGGAGGAAAACATTATGGCAGAAGCAGCAAAGTGGTATGTTATCCACACCTATTCGGGCTATGAAAACAAGGTAGCTCAGGATATCGAAAAGGTTGTAGAAAACCGTAAGCTTCATGATCTGATTCTTGAAGTAAGAGTTCCTACTGAACGGGTGACGGAAATCAATGACGGCAAAGTGAAGGAAGTGGAACGTAAGACGTTCCCCAGCTATGTTTTGCTGAAGATGGTCTATACAGATGATTCATGGCACATCGTAAAGAATATCAGAGGTGTCACAGGATTCGTAGGCCCTGCATCAGAGCCGACTCCTCTTACCGAAAAGGAAGTAGAGGCACTCGGCGTTGATCTCGGTACAAGCGTTACAGTTAACTATGCCGTTGGTGACGCAGTTACTATTATCGGCACAGCTATGGACGGCTTTACCGGAATCGTACAGAATATTGATCTCGACGAAGGAAATGTAGATGTAATGATCTCAATGTTCGGTCGGGAAACACCGGCTACACTGGCACTTAACCAGGTCGTTAAGCTGGACGATTAAGACGCATTCAACACGGAATCCAAGGATTCCGGTGGGAGGGAACCGCAATAATGCGCTCCCGCCATTTACCACATTATGGAGGTGTGCAGCATGGCACAGAAAGTTACTGGATATATTAAGCTTCAGATTCCCGCAGGTAAGGCAACACCTGCACCCCCTGTTGGTCCTGCACTGGGTCAGCATGGTGTAAACATCATGGCATTTACCAAGGAGTTCAACGAAAGAACAAAGAACGACATCGGCATGATCATTCCGGTTGTTATCACTGTTTACGCAGACCGTTCTTTCACATTCATCACTAAGACTCCTCCCGCAGCTGTTCTCATCAAGAAGGCTTGCGGCATTGAGAGTGCATCTGGTGAACCGAACAAGAAGAAGGTTGCAAATATTACTAAGGAACAGGTTCAGAAGATCGCTGAGCAGAAGATGCCCGACCTGAACGCTGGTTCTCTGGAAGCAGCTATGAGCATGGTTGCTGGTACAGCTCGCTCTATGGGCATTGTTGTTGTTGACTAAAACCGAAAACGAATGCAGAGTCAGGCTCTGTATTCTCACATGGTGGGAGGAACATTCCGCTAACCGGCGCTGCGCATAAGCACCCGGTATTACCACTTAATCAGGAGGAATAACATGAAACACGGAAAGAAATATGTTGACAGCCTGAAGGCTGTAGATACTTCCAAGCAGTATGCTTCCGAAGAAGCTCTGACCTTGGTTTGCCAGAATGCAAAGGCAAAGTTTGATGAAACTGTAGAAGCTCACATCCGTCTGGGTGTTGACTCAAGACACGCTGACCAGCAGGTTCGTGGCGCAGTTGTACTGCCCAACGGCACTGGTAAGACTGTTCGTACCTGCGTATTCTGTAAGGAAGACAAGTACGAGGCTGCTAAGGCAGCTGGCGCTGACTATGTTGGCGGTCAGGATCTGGTTGACAAGATCACAAAGGAAAACTGGATGGATTTCGACGTTGTAATCGCATCCCCCGATATGATGGGTCTCGTTGGCCGTCTCGGTAAGGTTCTCGGTCCTCGTGGCCTTATGCCGAACCCGAAGGCTGGTACTGTTACTCCGGACGTAGCTAAGGCTGTTACTGAGGCTAAGGCTGGTAAGATCGAGTACCGTCTCGACAAGACTAACATCATCCACTGCCCTATCGGCAAGGCATCCTTCGGTGCTGAAAAGCTCCAGCAGAACTTCGATACTCTGATGGAAGCTATCGTTAAGGCTAAGCCGGCTGCAGCTAAGGGTACTTACCTGAAGTCCTGCACTGTTGCTTCTACAATGGGCATCGGCGTTAAGGTTGCTACTAACAAGTATGGTGTTTGATCACTGAGCTTATAGTATTTTTTAAAGCAGACTGAACAAGCTTCAGTCTGCTTTTTTGTGCATCTTGTATCAAATTTTGTTCATAACAAACCTTTTTTTGTAAAACACATCTATTGAAATAAGTTTACATTTACGTTATAATAATAGTATAAAGATATCATTATTTTGCCTGCTATTTAATCTTGAAAGGTTGTGTTATTATGAATAAGCTTTTTAAAGCCCTATCCTCTTTAATAGCCCTTGCTGTAATCAGCACCTCAGCAGTAATTCCTGCAGGCGCCGAAGTAATAATACAAGAGGGTGCTGACGGCGATGCACAGTCAATGTTCCTGATAAACGTGACAATTGACGAATGCGATGAATACAAAATCTTCCCCAACCATTTTCTTATTGATCCGGATGATCCCCTTGATATGAATGGTTCAAGAGCATTCTATTCCGATCCGTCAATTAAAACCTGCATTGATTCCAACATATACCCTAATAAATACGATCTGATCCCGCCTACTTATGTAACAGGCGATCTCATCACCGAAAACAACGGATACTATAAATACCTGAGCGATGAAGGATATGAAAACGGAACCTTTGAAGTAAGTCCGAATGTCTATCCGTACAAGCAGGGAATCTGCTATTCAGTTGAAAAGAGATATAAGGATGATACCCTCTATCTGTATCTCCCGTTGGACGCTGATGATATCCCGAAGGCTGAAGCTTTTATCGAAGCAGATGACAGAGAAGGCTTATATGACTTCCTTGCAGCAGCTAACGCTGTTGAGCATCCGGATTTCGGCGAGATAAATGAATTTACCTCTCTGATAAACAGAGACTATACTCCGGTCAATGAAAATTCAGTCCTGAACCTCTACACGCCTGAACAGATCTATCAGAAGATTATTGATAATTATGTATATCCACATTTCTCCTATCCGCAAAACGCCACCTCAGGCGGAGCATATGCCGGCCCTGCAACAGATTCCCTTATGGTCGGCGACGCAAATAAGGATGGAAAGATCTCTATTCTGGACGTAATAAGAATCAATAAAATTCACGCTGGCATCATCAGAACATCCAATGCTGTAGATGTATATTTGTCTGATATCAATGCTTCCAATGCTGTTGATAACGATGATATCGTTCATCTGCTTAACTATGTTGTAGGCATAACCGACCGCATTGCTGAACAAAACTGATAATTCGAAAGCCAAAGGAGGGTGCGATATTTTCAGCACCCTCCTTTTTAGAAAAAAATTTGAAAAAAGGCTTGACAACTCCGCAAAAGTATGATATACTAACAGAGTTGTAAAACAACATATCGTATTCTAAAGACAGCTGGTGGCGTAAGCCGTAAATCCAGCCGAGGAATGTGCATAGTCTGATTAGATCAGATGCTCTTTCTCTATGTCGGAATGAGCGTCTTTTTTTATGGCTGTCGATTCTTTGATACGATAAACAATGTATCGGAGGTGAAATCAAATGGCAAGTGAAAAGATTTTAGAAAGCAAAAAGGCTAAGGTTGCAGCTCTTACTGAGCAGCTCCAGGGCGCTGTATCTTTCGTGCTGGTTGACTATCAGGGTATTTCTGTTGAGGACGATACCAAGCTGAGAAAGGAACTGCGTGAGGCTAACGTAAAGTATATTGTTGAAAAGAACTCTATGCTGCGTTTTGCATTCAAGAACATGGGCATTGACGCATTTGACGACGTGCTGCACGGCTCTACTGCTATCGCAATGTCTACTGAAGACCAGACTGCTCCTGCTCGTATTCTCGGTAAGTTCGCTGAGGATAAGAAGGACTTCTTCAATCTGAAGGCTGGTTATGTTGAAGGTACAGCTTACGATACCGCTGGTGTTGTTGCTCTGTCCAAGATCCCGTCCAAGGATATCCTTCTGGCTCAGCTGGTTGGCTCTCTCCAGGGTCCGATCCAGAAGCTGGCTGCTACTCTGCAGGCTGTTGTGGACAGCAAGAACGAAGAAACTGCTGCATAATTTATCTTGCAGCTATCCTGCCTGAATTTCAGGCGCAAACTTAAACTATATTATAAAGGAGTTAATTATCATGGCATCTGAAAAGATTATGAATTTCATTGAAGAAATCAAGGCTCTGTCTGTTCTGGAACTGGCTGAGCTGGTTGAAGCAATCCAGGAAGAATTTGGCGTAACTGCTGCTGTTGCAGCTGCTCCTGCAGCTGGCGCTGGCGCTGCTGCTGCTGAAGAAAAGACTGAATTCGACGTTGTTCTCGTATCCTTCGGCGACGCTAAGATGGGCGTTATCAAGGCTGCTAAGGACGTTCTCGGTCTCGGTCTGAAGGAAGCTAAGGCTGTTGTTGAGTCTGCTCCCGCTACAATCAAGGAAGGCATCTCCAAGGCTGACGCTGAGGCTCTCAAGGCTAAGCTTGAAGAGGCTGGCGCTACAATCGAAATCAAGTAAGTTTCTACTTACTTTTTCAAGTCCCTGCGGTTTTCCGCAGGGACTTTTTTTGTTTTACAGTACAATGCTTCCAACTGCCATCATCACAACACCCGGCACACCTAAAATACCTGCCTGCATGATATTGAACAGATTCAGCTCCGGCGAAAAGCCTATGCCGCTGCCGAAATAGTGAAGCAGAGTGAGACCTGCAAGTCCGCTTGTAATGCCCCAGAGCATTGACCCTATGGTATGCCTGCACCTCATGTAATATATAAGCATGGCAGCGCCAAGAACTGCCCAGATGATCCAGAAGCTGAATCCCTCCATCCTACACCTCCTGTTATGTCAGTAAATATGCAAGAGCCATCATAAGCTTTTTGTTTCTGCCATCCTTGTAAAGCATGGCAAGAATGGCAAGTATCAGCATCCTGTCCGAGTCAAGCTGACTGAGCAGCCTGTCAACGCCAAAAGGCAGCTGCTGTGTGCTGCCGCTTCGTGCATTATGCTTGCTTTCATGAGACTCAGGCTCATTATTGCAGTGACTTTCTGTGTGATATTTGTATTCCTCATGCCCATCATCTCCGCTGTCTCTCACGAAAGGCACTCGCTGCTTCATCTGCTGTGCACGGCGCTGTGCGTCACGGCGCATCGCTCCGCTGTCCTGTCTTGTGTAATCTGCCATGAAATTCCTCCTTTACAGAAAATCCTTCAGCATACCCGAATCTTTAAGGGTTTTCCAGACAGAAAGAAGCTTCATCAGCTTCAGTGCTTTGTCTACCTTTCTGCGCCTTTCCTCTTTGAGATGCGGCTTCAGGGCAAGAAGAAGCGCTGTGTCCTCATCCTGCCCTGTACTGCTCATAAGCGAGGACAACTGCATCAGCATTCCTATATCAAAGCCGCTGTCAGCTTTTTCCTCTGAGGATGTCTGCTCCGGCTTAGCGTCGCTGCCCTCTGTCTCCCCCGTTTCACCGAAGAGAGACGCAAGCTCTTTAAGCTGCTCCATACTTTCCGGATCAGACAGCACTGACTGCATCCTGCCAAGCAAATCATCCATATCCGCCGCTCCTTACTGTGATGTGTTCCTCATAAGCTTCTCGTATAATGCCTTAGCCTGAGGACTGTTCATGATCTTCTCCATCTGCTCCTTATTCTTCATTATGGAGGAAAGCTTCTGCTGCTCATTCTTGCCCATATTCTTCATGGCAGCATCCAGCCTGCCCGACTGAAGTGCCTGCTGAAGCTCGTCAGGTGTCACTCCAAGCTTACCGCTTACTGCACCGAGAACATTTCTCAGCTGCTCATTATTCATTGAGGGTCTTTCCATAAAAATTTCCTTTCCGGCAAAAAATCAGTTGTCATAGGGTAATTTTTGTGATATAATAAAAGGGAGTATTCCCATTATAAATATAAGAAAGGTGATATATATGCGTATTATCGTTGTTTCCGATACACACGGTCTCTACAGCCGTCTCCATGCTGTTATCATGCGCAACCTGAAGGCTGACGCTTTTATTCATCTGGGCGACGGAGAAACCGAATACCAGCAGCTCCTCAGAAGCTTCCCTGAGATTGAAGGAAGATTTTACTACATAAAGGGTAACTGCGACTACGGCAGTCAGGCTCCACTGTTCAGAACCCTTGACATTGTACCGGGGCACCGTATATTTGCTACCCATGGTCACCGCTATGGCGTGAACTTCGACCTTGGCACCCTTATCACTACTGCTAAGGAAAATGGCTGTGATATCGCACTATACGGTCACACCCATGTGATGAAAAGCACCTATGAGGACGGCGTTCACATTCTCAATCCCGGCAGTGCATCAAGTCCCAGAGACGGCAATCCTGCCTCCTACGGCTTTATTGATATCACACCTGCCGGTGTTTTTACAAACAACGTATTTATCTGATTTCAGTATATGCAGCACTGCTCTGTAAGTTTCCTGCTGCAATACTACGGAGGTTCATTCACTATGCAAAAGCCTGCACTAAAAAGCTGCGGCTCTCCATTCTGGAAAACAGGCGGCTTCACGGCTTTCGTCCTCGGATTCCTGTCGCTGCTCATAACCATACTGCCTATCATGATCGCAGAGAAAGGTTACTTCATATACTACGGCGACTACAACGCCCAGCAGATGCCCTTCTATCATCTTGCATCAGAGGCTGTAAAGTCCGGAGACTTCGGCTGGAACTGGCACACTGACCTTGGGGCAAACTTTATCGGCTCATATTCATTCTATCTTTTCGGAAGCCCGTTCTTCTGGCTGTGTGCGATCCTGCCGTCCTCATGGTGCATCCACGCCATGCCCTTTGTTCTTGCACTGAAGCACGGATTAGCCGCACTGACGGCATACGCCTACATAAAACGATTCGTAAGATCACAGACTGCCGCTGTTATCGGCGGTATGCTCTATGCCTTTTCAGGCTTCCAGATATTCAATATATTCTTCAATCACTTTCAGGATGTCACTGCCCTGTTCCCTCTTATGCTCATAGCAATGGAGGAGCTTGTGGTAAACAAACGAAAAGGATTGTTTGCACTGATAACCGCACTTATGGCGGCGGTCAACTACTTCTTCTTCACCGGAGAGGCAGTATTCCTTGTGATATATTTCATAGTACGCTGCTTCTCGAAAGACTTCCCTGCAAATCCTAAGATATTCTTCCAGCTGCTCCTTGAAGCGGTTATCGGCGTAATGCTTGCCTGCTTCATACTGCTGCCATCGGCACTTTCACTGCTGAGCAACTATCGTATAAGCGAAAGACTCTACGGCACTGACCTTGTAGCATACGACGATACCACAAGAATATGGCGCATTATCCAGAGCTTCTTCATGATACCCGATGTGCCCGCAAGACCTAATCTGTTCTCGGAAGGTATGGGCAAATGGGCTTCTATCGGCGGATATCTGCCGCTGTTCTCCATGACAGGCGTTATTGCATTCATGAAGCACAGGAACGGTCACTGGGCAAAAAGACTTGTGACGATCTGCATTATATGCGCATTTATCCCCATGCTCAACAGCGCATTCTATATGTTCAACAGCTCCTACTACGCCCGCTGGTTCTTTATGCCCATACTTATCATGGCTATGATGACCGCCAGCGTACTGGATACGGAAAATGCAGAGGAGCTGCCGCTTAAAGAAGGCATATTCATAACAGGCGGAGTGCTGCTTGCGTTTCTGGCTATATTCTTCCTGCCGGTGAAGGATGACGAGGGAAATGTTTCTTATACAGCTATGGCTGAATATCCTATTCACTACTGGCTGGTAATGGCGGTGGCGGCTGTGTCGCTATTGGCTGTTGTGTTCATAGCAATGGACAGAAAAAAGGGCAAGAAATATCTCAGGGAATCCCTTGTAATAACCGTTATTGCCTCTGTTATATGCACAGCATCTGTAATATACTTCGGTGCAAACAGCTATGACGCTGCCCACCGGTATATAGACCTTGCCATTGACTCTGAAAATGATATGACGATAGAAATGGATGAGGGCGAGTTCTTCAGAACTGATATTTCTGAAAACCGGGACAACTATCCCATGCTCTGGGATCTGCCGAGTATGCGCTGCTTCCACAGCGTTGTTCCCGGCTCTGTTATGGAATTCTACGCCGATACCGGAATCGGCAGAGACGTGGCCTCCCGTGCTGATACCGAGCACTATTCCCTGAGAGGTCTTTTCTCGGTGAAGTATTACTTTGACGAGACAAACGAGGAGAATGAAGCTGATACAAGCTCTCCTCTGCCAGGCTTTGAGTATACAGAGGATATGAACGGCTTCCATGTATACGAAAATGAATTTTACATCCCCATGGGCTTCGCCTTTGACAGCTATATCACAAAAGAGGACTGGCTCAGTCTAAGTGAGTCAAAGCGCACCGATGTGCTTATCCGTGCCCTTGTACTCGACGAGGAGCAGGCGGAGAAATATAACGGCATCCTCACCCGGCTTTCTGAGGATGAATGCTCCGTATCAAAGCAGGAGTACCTGACGGAATGCAGTGAACGCAGAGAAAGCTCCTGCACCGGTTTCACCTATGACTCCTACGGCTTTACGGCTGAGTTTGAAGCTGAAAGAGATACTCTCCTGTTCTTCAGCGTGCCCTATGAAGCGGGCTGGTCTGCTAAGGTGAACGGTGAGAACGTACAGATAGAAACTGTGGATACCGGCTTTATGGCTGTGCCTGTAAAGGCTGGCGAAAGCTATGTTGAATTTTCATACGAAACACCCGGACTTAAAGCCGGTGCTTATGTATCTCTTGCAGGGAGCCTTATATTTGCAGGATATATGCTTATAGGAATCAAGCGCAGAAAAAACTAAAAGGAGAAATCACCATGCCTGAAGCTCTGACATCGACACATAATGGTTACCGTAAAAGCCTCGGGCTTGCCTTTATCTCAGGATTCGGGATAATGCTGCTTGTTCTTCTGCCAGTCATCATCAGGAACGGCGGATACTTCATCTACTACAGCGACTACAACACCCAGCAGATACCTTTTTACCATCTTGCCGCAGAACAGGTGAGAAACGGCTTCGGCTGGAGCTGGACTACCGACCTTGGTGCGGACTTCATAGGCTCATATGCCTTCTATCTTCTTGGCAGTCCGTTTTTCTGGCTGTGCGCTGTGCTGCCATCTGATGCCGTTGTATATGCAATGCCCTTTGTCTTAGCCTTGAAGCACGGCATTGCAGCCTGCACCGGATTTGCCTTTATAAGACGATTTACCAGAACAGATGCTGCCGCAGTTATCGGCGGTCTGCTGTATGCCTTTTCAGGCTTTCAGATGTTTAACCTTGCATTCAATCACTTCCATGACGTTACAGCTCTTTTCCCTCTTATACTCATCGCCATGGAGGAGCTTGTGACCAATAACCGCAAGGGTGTATTTGCACTGAGCGCCGCACTTATGGCTGTGGTGAATTACTTCTTCTTTGCAGGAGAGGCACTGTTTCTTGTGCTGTACTTTGCGGTGAGGTGCTTCTCAAAGGATTTTCCTGTTACCGCAAAGAAATTCGCTCAGCTATTACTTGAAGCTGTGCTCGGAGTATCCCTCGCCTGCTTCATGCTCCTTCCGGCGGCTATGGCAGTTGCCGGAAATCCACGGCTTGACATAAGTCTCAGCGGTATTGATATGCTGCTGTACAATGCTCCTGTTATACAGAATATTATCAAGGGCTTTTTCATGCTTCCGGATATGGCTTCACGTATGAATCTGTTTGCATCAGAAACTACAGAATTTGCATCCATAGGCGGCTATCTGCCTTTGTTCTCAATATCCGGAGTTATCGCATTCGGCTTCGGCCAAAGACGACACTGGGCTTCATGGCTGACTATCCTGTCAATAGTATTCGCCTGCATACCTGTTCTCAACAGTCTTTTCTATATGCTCAACGGCACATACTACGGAAGATGGTTCTTCATGCCGGTGCTTATAATGGCTCTAATGACCGCCCTTTCGCTGGAGGATAAAAAGCTCCCTCATACTGCGGGCATTATTGCTTCTGCCTCAGTGATCGCTGTTATTGCTCTCATTGCGGTATCCGGTATAAACACGTCACAAAGCTTCAAGTCTGACGGCAGTCTGAGATTTCCTGCGGAGTTCTGGTGCTCGGTCGTACTTTGTCTCGTTTCTCTTGGTGCAGCTGCCGGAATTTTCGTCCTTCTGAAAAAGGACAGAAGCATCATGAAGGCGGCTCTTCCTCTTACAATAGCAGCCTGTACCGGATGCTGTATGTGGGCGGTGTATTTTCCTGCGGCAAACGCTGACAAGGCGGCTGCCTATGCCGGTATAGCTATAGACGCTGAAAATGATATGGCTGTAGAAGTATCTGAAGATAACTTCTTCCGTATCGACCAGTCAAGAGACTATATGAACTACTCAATGCTCTGGGATCTGCCCTCTACAGATTCATTCCACAGTATAGTACCTCAATCTGTAACAGAGTTTTACAATTCCCTCAGCATACAGCGGACAGTCCTTTCAGACGCTGACACAGACTGCTACGCTCTGAGACAGCTATTCTCGGTAAAGTATTATCTTGGTTCAGACGGAGAGGAACTGCCCGGCTTTGAGTATTCAGGCGATATGAACAGTATCCCCGTTTATGAAAACAACTCTGTGCTGCCTATGGGCTTTGCATATGATTCATATATTGCTGAAAACGTCTGGGAACGCTGCTACATGGAAAGCAGATGCAATCTTCTGCTGCGTGCACTGGTGCTCAGCAATGAGCAGATCGAAAAATACAAGAATATCCTCTCCCCTCTTTCGGCAGAGGAAACTGAAATGACTGCGGAGGAGCTTCTGACTGAAACAGAAGAACGCAGAACCATGAGCTGCCGGAGCTTCACCTATGACAGCAGCGGCTTTACGGCAGAATACAGCTCCGATAAGCCCTCACTGGTATTCTTCAGCGTACCCTACAGTGATGGCTGGACTGCGAAGGTAAACGGTAAGGCTGTGGAAATCGAAAAAGCACAGATCGGCTTTATGGCTGTACCTGTAGATTCAGGCGAAAGCCTTATAGAGTTTTCATATGAAACACCGGCTCTGAAAACCGGAGCTGTTATATCACTGACCGGTGCTGCTGTACTGGCGGTGTATATGACGGCTGGATATATAACAAGAAAAAAGAAAAGGAGAGTTTCAGATGCATCTTGATGAAAAAACAATTGCAAGCGAGCTTGCATATCAGGCAAAGATATTTCGGGTGACAAAGGATACTGCACAGCTTGAGGACGGACGTGAGGTCAGACGTGATGTAGTCCATCACTCCGGCGGTGTGTGCGTAGTTCCGCTGACTGATAAGGGCACTGTCCTTATGGTGAAGCAGTACCGCTACCCCATGCATGAGATCACCCTTGAAATTCCCGCAGGCAAGCTTGAACCCAATGAGGATCACGCTGAATGCGGTCTCCGTGAGCTTCGTGAGGAAGCCGGAAAAACCTGCGGCAAATACACCTATCTCGGCAAGCTTTACCCCACTCCTGCATATGATACTGAGGTCATCCATATGTATCTTGCAGAAGAACTTTCTGAGGAGACTCAGCAGGATCTTGACGAGGGCGAGTTCCTTGATGTTACAGAAATACCGCTGGAGGAGGCTGTACAGCTGGTCATGGACGGAAAGATCCCTGATGCAAAGACTCAGCTTGCTCTCCTTAAAACATGGCTCATTGTAAAGGGCAAATAAAAAGAGACTGCACAAAGCAGTCTCCAATAATAAATGATATTACGGAATCAGTCAGCTGTATTCTGAGTATCCTGCTCCTCTGCTTCCATTACAGCAAGATGACGCTGATATGCGTCCAGGATCTCATTTTCCATCAGCTTGCGTGACGCACCTGAAATAGGATGTACAATATCACGGAATACTCCGTTTTCATCCTTACGGCTGGGCATTGCTACGAAGAGCCTTTCATCGCCCTGTACAATCTTGATATCATGTACAGCCAGCATATTGTCAATGGTTACTGACACAACAGCTCTCAGTCTGCCTTCGGTGACGATTCTTCTGATTTTGATATCTGTGATTTCCATATGTTGACCTCCTGTTCTGCCTGCTGGTAAGGCGTTTCATACCTCCTGCAGCTGCAGGGATAGTATGGATAAGTTACGGGTAAAATATACATTGGTACTGCCTGCCTTCTGTTTTTTTATGGAGGACATTTACCCGTAACATTTAGTATAAACCTGATAAATGAATTTTCTGAATATAGAAAGAGGTATAGGTATGAATAATGATATTTTAAATTGTAAAAAACACATTCACTTCATCGGTATTGGCGGTTCTGGAATGTATCCTCTGGCACAGATACTCCATGCAAAGGGCTACTATCTCACCGGCTCTGACAACAATGAGACTGATACCCTTCAGGCAGTGCGTGATATGGGAATTCCGGTAATGCTGGGACAGCGTGCTGAGAATATCGAGGGTGCTGACCTTATTGTCCATACAGCAGCTATTATGGCTGACAATCCGGAGCTTATTGCGGCAAAGGCAAGCGGCGTTCCGGTGCTGGAAAGAAGCGACCTTCTGGGTATCGTTACAAGCTGGTATGACAATGCCATCTGCGTTGCAGGCACTCACGGCAAGACCACTACTACCTCTATGGTTACTCAGGCTCTCTTTACAGCCGGAGTTGACCTGTCTGCATTTATCGGCGGAAAGCTGCCCTGTATCGGCGGGAGCGGCAGAAGCGGCAGCAGCGACATCATGACCTGTGAGGCGTGCGAGTTTGTGGATACATTCCTGAAGCTCTATCCGGATGTTGCTGTTATCCTTAACATAGACGCCGACCATCTGGACTACTTCGGTACGGTTGAGAATATCATCAAGTCCTTCCGCAAATTCTGCGAGAACACAACTAAGGCTATTATCTACAACGGCGATGACGCAAACACCCTGAAGGCTGTTGAGGGAATTACCGGCAAGGATATGATCTCATACGGTCTGTCCGATAAGAATGACTACTATGCTGCGGATATAAAGCATATCTCCGGCATGGAAACACGCTTTACCGTTATGCACAAGGGCGAGCCTCTTGGCGAAATATCTCTCCATGTTGCAGGTGAGCACAATGTACTGAACGCTCTGGCAGCTATGGCTGCTGCACTCTATGCCGGCGCTGATTTTGAGGCGGCTGCAAAGGGTCTGTGTGAATTCCGTGGTGCAGGCAGACGCTTTGACAAGAAGGGCGAAGCCTGCGGAATCACTCTTGTTGACGACTACGCTCATCATCCTACAGAGCTTACAGCTACTCTGAAAGCTGCTATGGATATGCCTTTCCGTGAGGTATGGGCAGTATTCCAGCCCTTTACCTATTCAAGAACAGCTGAGCATCTGGACGCATTTGCAGAGTCTCTGTCTATCCCTACACACGCTGTACTCACTGACATTATGGGCAGCCGTGAGAAGAATACCATCCCGATATTCACAAGACAGCTGGCTGAAAAGATCGAGGGCTGTGTGTGGTTCCCTCAGGATGAGACTGATGCAGAATCCAACGACACAAGAAAATATCAGAATTTCCAGCAAGTCTGCGACTATGTATGCCAGCACGCTCAGCCCGGCGACCTTGTTATTACCCTCGGCTGCGGCGATATAAATAAGGTCAATAAAATGATCCTCGATAAGCTCCGTGAAAAGGAAGAGAAAACCTGCGGATAAATTCAGAAAATTTCGAAAAAGGTCTTTTCATTTGACGAAAAATATATTATAATGTAAGTAGCCGGCTTTTTTGCCGTACTTTCTGAAAGGAACAACTGCTATGATAAATAAGGTTAAAGTAAGCGTCTGCGGAAAGGATTTCACACTGCAGACCTCTCAGCCTGCTTCCTACGTTATGGGACTGGCGAGAAATCTGGAAACAAAGATCCTTGAGATCACTGCCTCCTCAACCAGCGCAACTCAGTTTACTGCTGCGATCATGGTGGCTCTTACTATGATGGATGATATCAACGCTGTGACCCAGCAGCTTGAACAGCTCCGTGCCCAGTCAAAGGCTTATGTTGACGAGGCTGGAAAGACACGTCTTGAGCGTGATGCTGTAGTTGCTGAGAACCAGCTGCTCCGTGAGAGACTTGCTATCATCGAAAAGGAGATCAGCAACAATAAGGCAGGTATCCTCTGATAATGGCTGTACCTGAAATACTTGCTCCTGCGGGAAGCTTCGAGGCTCTTACTGCGGCTCTCAGATGCGGTGCGGATGCTGTTTACATAGGCGGAAAATACTACTCCGCAAGACAGAGTGCCCAGAACTTCAGCACCGAGGAAATCAGACAAGCTGCAGAAATGTGCCATCTGTACGGTACGAAATTATACCTTGCTGTGAATACTGTAGTCCTTGACAGTGAGCTTCAGGGCTTCGGGGAATTTATCGCAGAGACTGCTGCTGCCGGAATCGACGCCTGTATTGTTCAGGATGTTGGTGCGGCTGAGATAATACGCCGGATCGTGCCGGATATGCCTCTCCACGGCTCTACTCAGATGACTATTCATACTGCTGAGGGTGCGCTCTGGGCAAAGGAGCACGGCTTCTGCCGTGTGGTTGCAGCAAGAGAGCTTTCAAGAGACGAGATAAAGCCAATGCTCCGATGCGGCATTGAGATAGAACAGTTCGTTCACGGTGCACTCTGTATGAGTGTTTCCGGTCAATGCTATATGTCTGCTCTCATTGGTTCAAGAAGTGCGAACAGAGGACGCTGTGCACAGGCGTGCAGACTACCATTTTCTGCCTGCGGAAATAAAAATGCAGGAGCACTGTCACTGCGTGACCTGTCTCTGGTTTCACATATGGATAAGCTTATTTCAGACGGCGTGACTTCTCTGAAAATAGAAGGAAGAATGAAGCGGCCTGAATATGTGGCGGCGGCTGTGACTGCCCTCAGAGAAGCAAGAGAGGGCAGTACACCTGATACCAGTGCTCTGCGTGCGGTATTTTCAAGAAGCGGCTTTACTGACGGCTACTATACCGGCGAAAGACAGGGTCTGTTTGGCGTTCGTGAAAAGGATGACGTTATTGCGGCTAAATCCGTTCTGCCGGAGCTTCAGGAGCTGTACAGAAAGCAGGATCACCCTGTTGATCTTGATATCGCAGTAAAGCTTAAAGCCGGTGAACCAGTTGAGGTCAAAGGTACTGACAGCGACGGAAATACCGTTACCGTTTACGGAGATATCCCCGTGCCTGCACTGAAAAAGGCAGCTGACAGAGAACTTCTGGAAAGACAGCTGTCAAAGCTCGGCGATACGGTATATGCTCTCAGAAGCCTTGACTGCATATGTGACGGAGTGAGCACGCTTCCGGCTTCTGCCCTTAACGCTGTAAGACGTGAGCTTGCCCAAAAGCTTGATGAAGCACGTATCAGGAGAAATACTCCTGTTTACAGCATAAATAAATATACCTATGCCGGAAGCAGAGAAAGAGCTTTCGGTAAAGCTGAGTCTGAACGCAGGTTCAGAGTGAGAAATATAAAGCAGCTTGAGGCTTTAGAGCTTCAGGAAAATGAATGCTGCATAATTCCCATAGAGCTTGCTGAAAAGCTTGCGCCGGATGACAGATTCATTATAGGCGCACCAAGATTCGTGCCCAATGAGGACGCACTCAGAATGAAGCTTGCTGCTCTCAGAGAAAAGGGATATACAAAGCTTCTGTGTGAAAACCCTGCTCATATAAGAATGGGAAAAGCTATAGGCTTTGAGCTATCAGGCGGAATAGACCTTCATACTGTAAACTCACTTTCAGCAGAGCTTTACGAAAAAGAAGGCTTAAACAGCATAATGCTTTCACCGGAGCTTACTCTCAGGCAGGCTCATGCTGTTAATGCAGGCGTGCCGCTGGGAATATACGCCTACGGAAAAATTCCGGCTATGCTCATGAGATGCTGTCCTATAAAGAATGAAACAGGATGCAGGAGCTGTACGGGCGGACTTACTGACAGAACCAAGCGGAAATTCCCCGTTCTGTGCGGAAAGGATTACACTGAGCTTCTGAACAGCGTACCGGTATGGATGGCTGACAGACTGCCGGAGCTTCAGGGCTGCGGCTTCATGCTCATTGATATTACAGATGAAAAGCCTGATGGGGCAAGGGATATCGCCCATGCCTACAGATACGGCTCAGATATAAAGCCCGATTCTATTACACGAGGACTCCTCTACCGTGGAATCGAGCCTTTGGAGAAAAACAGATAATGAAAATAGAATTTATCAAACTGAAAGAAACTGCCTCAGTTCCGGTGAAGGCAACTCCCATGAGCGCCGGCTACGACCTGTGCGCTGCAAATGAAGAAGCCATATGTATTCCTGCCGGAGAGATAAGAATGATACCCATAGGTATCGCTGCTGCTCCGGAACGAAGTGACATTGCACTCCTTGTATTCCCAAGGTCTGGGCTCGGCGCAAGATCCGGCATCACCCTCGCAAACAGCGTCGGCGTTATTGACGCAGATTATCGGGGCGAAATAATGGTACCCCTTATCAATCACGGTCATGAAAGCTTTACCGTGGAAACAGGTATGCGTATTGCTCAGCTTGTTGCAGTACCTGTGCTTTCTCAGGAATGGCAGGCGGCTGATACTCTTGACAGCACAGAACGAGGCACAGGCGGTTTCGGCTCAAGCGGAATTATAAAATAACATCGGGAGGAGACTTTTACCCATGGCAAAAATCAAAAAGATACTTGTATACATAGCAGTGTTTATCATTGCAATAGGCGCAGGCAGCGTCATTGCAGGACTGTGCGCTCAGGTTCCGGCTCTTTCATGGCTTGCAATAGAGCCTTCCTTCGGCTTTGAGCCTTTCAACCTGAACCTTATCGTCCTTGACTTTACATTCGGTCTTAACGTGCATCTGACCGTTGCACACATAATAGCACTGATAATTGCGATATTTGTTTCACCAAAGATCGCATCAGCTCTTGTAAAGGGTTAAGATAAACCTGATTTGTGAAAACTGCTGTGAAATCGGTTCCGGATGCGGCTTCGTAACGTAAAATGGCTGAAATTGTATTTCATGCCCCGAAAGCCGCAGAAAACATTTGTCTAAGCCCTTATTTTATGGTATAATAATTATATGAATTTTACTCAGAGACGGGCGGCTTTACGCTGCAGTATCCTGTTATTTGTCTCTGTATATAAATCCGCAGGGCTGCCGTAAGAAAGAGAGATACGGCACCAACGGCTCTGCTTCGCAAGCGAAACCAAGGAGCGCAGAACATGATATTCAACAAGGACATCGGTATTGATCTGGGTACTGCCAATACTATCGTGTACATGGCAGGCAGAGGAATTATCATAAGAGAACCATCTGTTGTGGCGGTAAATACACATACTGCCAACACCAAATATGTAGGCCGTGCAGCCAAGGAGGTGATCGGAAGAACTCCCGGCTCTATCGTTGCTGTGCAGCCTATGAGAAACGGCGTTATTGCCAACTTTGAAAAGGCTACCATAATGCTTCAGGAGTTTATCCGCAAGGCTCTGAGAGGACATCTCTTTGCAAAGGCACGTGTCGTTATATGTACCCCTCTGGGCGTTACGCCTCTGGAGAGAC
>JAZNOB010000007.1:0-5560 GCA_045580565.1 Ruminococcus sp. | reverse complement strand
ACTATGACCTTGCAGACTGGGTGCTGAGCAAGTTCACTGAGGAGGATATGAAGAACCTCACTCCTGCCCTCGAAAACGCTGCAAAAGCGGCAGAGCTTATCGTTCAGGGGAAGATCGATGAGGCGATGAATAAATTCAGCACAAAATAAATTTCTGTTTATCATTCATTCAGTTTGAAATTGTAGGGGGCGGCGCCTTCGACGCTCCGCCGACAATATGCGTAAATAACGGGACGTCGTGGGCGCCGTCCCCTACATTTTTTAATCTATCATGTAATAGAGAAAATTCATTCATAATAAAACGAAAGGAGGAAATCCATGAATCTGTTCCAGAGTGCTTTTGAATCGCTGTCAGTATTCAAAAGCCTTGAATCTGCATACAAAAACGGAAGCTCACCTGTATCTCTTACAGGTCTTTCTCTTGTGCACAAAGCAAACCTTGCCCTTGCCCTTGCTGAAAAGCTTCAGAAGCCGGTACTCGTAATATCACCTGATGAAAACGACGCACGGAAAATATGCAGCGATATAAATACCATGTCCGGCAGCAGCCAGACCGCTGCGCTGTTCCCGTCAAGAGAGCTTATTCTTGCGCCGGTAGAGGGCGTTTCCGGAGAATTTGTACACGCTCGCCTTGCGGCGCTGTCGTCTGCTGTTTCCGGAACGTGCAGGGTCGTATCTGCCTCCGCTGAAGCTGTTATGCAGCCCTGTATCCCAAAGGAACAGCTCATATCCTCTACAATAAAACTCGCTCCGACGGATGAGCTGGAGCTGTCCGATCTCACAAGAAAACTCGTAGCTATGGGCTATTCCCGTGCGGATACTGTTGAAGGTCAGGGTCAGTTTGCAGTACGTGGTGCGATTGCTGATATTTTCCCGGCTCAGGCTCAGAATCCTGTGCGAATAGAGCTTTGGGGCGATGAAATAGATACTATATCGGAATTTGACGTCCAGTCACAGCGGCGTGTTTCCTCTCTGGCAGAGGTGCTCATTCCTCCGGCTCAGGAAATAATATGCGATACGGATACCCTTGCGGAAAAGATAGAAGCTCTTGCAAGAACGCTCCGTGGAAAGCACGCTGAACAGGCAAAAACCATCCTCAGTGCTGACGCAGCCGTTCTCAGAGACGGAATTTCCCTCAGCAATACGGATAAATATATACCTCTTATCTACAACAGGCTTCCCCTTGTTTTCGACTACGATTTCGGCGCTGTAATATTCAGCGAGATAGCGTCCTGCGCCGACCACTGCAATAACATCTCCCTCAGATATCAGGAGGATGTTAAGATAATGCTGGAGGAAGGCTCTCTCTGCCGTGGACTTACCGGTCATATTGCCGAGCTTCATGATATCCAGCATGAGGCAGAGAAAAGCTTCTGCGTATATGCCAGCAACTTTTTACAGGGCGGTGAGCAGACGGCCTTCAAAAAGCTCCTATCCATGGACGCCTATCAGAATGCGCCATGGGGCGGTGAGATGCGGAGTCTCTATGAGGATCTTAATGAGTTCGCAGAGCTTGGCTATTCCATAATTCTTGCAGCCGGCAGCAACAAGACTCTGCCCATTATAATGAGCGACCTGCAAAAAGAGGGCTTCTCATGCAGTATCCTTGACGAAAGCTCAAAGTGGACTAAGGGTCATATTTTCCTTATGTCCGGAAGTCTCTCCGGCGGCTTTTCATATCCGGAGAATAAGACCGCCCTTATCACTCAGGCAAAGGCTCAGGAGTCCCGCAAACGCAAGCACAAGACTGCGCCCGGAAAAGAGCTGCGCTCACTTGCGGATCTTACAAAGGGTGACCTTGTAGTTCACGCTCTCCACGGTATCGGCAGATTCAACGGCATCAAAAAGCTTCAGCTTGAGGATATTACCAAGGATTATATCATGATCCAGTACGCCGGTAATGAGAATCTCTATGTGCCGGTAACACAGATGGATCTTGTGTCAAAGTATATCGGCTCAAAGGAGGACGGCGGTGTAAAGCTCCACAGGCTGTCCTCACAGGAATGGCAGAAAACACGTAGCAATGTAAAGCGTGCTGTCAAGGATATGGCAAAGGAGCTGACTGCGCTGTACGCCAAACGTGAACAGACCAAGGGCTTCTCATTTGAACCGGACGACGAGGTTCAGCGTGACTTCGAGCAGCGTTTCCCGTATATCGAGACGGACGACCAGCTTAACGCCATCGAGGAGATAAAGCAGGATATGCAGCGTCCACGGCCCATGGACAGACTCCTCTGCGGCGACGTTGGCTTCGGCAAGACAGAGGTTGCTCTGCGTGCGGCGATGAAATGCGTTTTAAGCGGAAAGCAGTGTGCTATACTCGTTCCCACAACAGTCCTTGCAATGCAGCACTACCAGACTGCCCTCAGAAGATTTGAGCAGTTTCCGGTAAATGTGGAGCTTCTCTCACGCTTCCGCACTCCCAAACAGCAGAAAGAGACCATCGCACGTATGAAAAACGGAAAAGCTGATATCATAATCGGCACTCACCGTATCGTTCAGAAAGATATTGAATTTAAAAATCTGGGACTCGCTATCGTTGACGAGGAGCAGCGTTTCGGCGTAGCTCATAAAGAGAAGTTCAAGGAAATGTTCGCAGGAGTTGATATGCTTACTCTCTCTGCAACGCCTATTCCACGAACACTCAACATGGCGATGAGCGGTATACGTGATATGTCCGTTATTGCGGAAGCTCCTCAGGACAGGCATCCGGTGCAGACCTATGTTATGGAGTACCAGTTCGGTACTATTATCGGTGCGATCGAACGTGAGCTGAGACGTGGCGGTCAGGTCTACTACCTCCACAACCGTGTTGATACTATAGAATATACGGCTTCGAAGATACGTCAGGCTATTCCGGAGGCAAGGATAGGCGTTGCCCACGGCAAGATGAGCGAGGCGGAGATGTCCGAGATATGGCGTCAGCTTGTGGAGCATGAGATAGATGTGCTTGTATGCACTACTATTATAGAGACTGGGGTCGACGTATCAAACGCCAATACCCTTATCCTTGAAAATGCGGACTGCTTCGGGCTTTCACAGCTCTATCAGCTCCGTGGACGTGTGGGACGCTCCAGCCGAAGGGCGTATGCTTATTTCACGTTCAAGAGGAACAAGTCAATCACCGAGGTTTCCGCTAAGCGCCTTGCGGCTATGCGTGAATTTACACAGTTCGGCAGCGGCTTTCAGATAGCTCTCCGTGACCTTGAGATCCGTGGAGCAGGCAGCATTTTAGGCGGCAGGCAGCACGGTCATATGGAGGCTGTAGGTTATGATATGTACTTGAAGCTCCTTGGCGAGGCTGTTGCGGAGGAGCGTGGCGAGCCTGTACCAAAGGCGGCGGAATGCGTTGTTGACGTTCAGATAAACGCACATATTCCGGAGGATTACATCGAGAGCCTCAGCCAGAGACTGAGTATTTACCGCAAAATAGCGGCAATTGAGACAAAGGATGAGGAGCTTGATCTGCTTGATGAGCTTATCGACCGCTACGGCGATCCGCCCAAAGAGATAACGGGACTTATTACAGTATCCCTTCTGAGAAACAGGGCGGCACTGCTGGGCATTACGGAAATAAATCAGCGTATGGACAGAATGTACTTCTATACTGAAAACCCGTCACAGGAGCAGGTCATGGCACTGGCGGCGGAATTTCGTGGAAAAATCATTTTCAACAGCCTGAAAAAGCCCTATATCGGCGTGAGCATCCAGAAGGACACAAAGCCTCTGGAGCTGATGGAAAGGGTCATTGAGGTGATGGAAAAGGCGTGAGCGCCAGCCACTTGCCTAAATAGAATCCCGAATTTTTGTACAAAATGACAGTAGACAGGAAAATCCTGATGTGCTATAATTATCACAATAGGTAAAATGCGCCTTGTTATAAATGCAGGGCAATACATGAGAAGGAGAATACATAAAATGAATACTTTCAAGAAGATTTTCGCAGTTGCTGCTGCAGCTGCTACACTTGGCGTTATGACAGCAACTTCTATTCCGGCATCCGCAGCTGTTGACATTCCGTATACAGGTCCCAGCGAAGGCGCACTGAACATCAATAACGACGGTTCTACTGCACGTATGAACATCATCAATGAATGGATGAAAGGTGTTCCGGCAATCATTGACATCAGCAAGAATACAGTAGTAAATGAGTTCATCGAGGTAGAGTTCGAAATTACAGGTATTGGTGACAAGTCTGCTAATGTAGATGATGCTGGTAACCCTACAACAGAGTACATTGCTTCTCTTCAGGGTCAGATTGCCGGCGTAGCAAAGTGGGAAGATACTCAGTCCACTCCTATTACCGGTGACGGCACTTATACTGTAAGATGGGATCTGACAACTGCTTCTGAGAGCATTGAGTGTCTGATTCTGACTACAAACATTAACTTCTATCAGCTGAAGGATAACGTAACAAGCGTTGAAGATTCCGGTATCGGCTTCAAGATCCTGAAGGTTACAACAGGCGATGATCCCGCTAACGCAGGTTCCGGCGACGGCTCCACCACAACTACCACAACAGGCGGCAGCGACGGCAGCACAACAACTACTACTACATCAAAGAAGAACAGCGGTTCTTCCTCCAGCTCCAACAAGTCCAACAGCTCTTCCAACAGCACAACAAGCACTGTTACAAAGACAGCTGACGCTGGCGTAGTTGCTATCGTAGTAGGCGCAGCAGCAGCAGCTTCTCTGGCAGCTGGCGCAATGACAATCAAGAGAAAGAGAAAGTAATCTCTGACTACTGGTAAGCTTAATATGAAACGTGAAAGCCTCCGTGTATGCGGAGGCTTTTTGTTATGCAAAAGCCGCCCGACTCCTACGGTCAGGCGGCTGCGTTTACAGAGACTTACAATCCCATCTTATCCTTATAGTCAAGCAGCTTCTGGCGGAGCTGGTCGTAGCTGAGGGTATCGTCCTCAATAGTCAGCCTGCACACCGTATTGTTATCGCCGCAAAGCGCAGTAAGCTCAAGCTTGCCGCTTTCGTACTTTCTTATTGCATATTCCTCGGTTTTTTCAGATATTTCAGAACCTGGGACTTTGTTCTGTGCCGCAAGAAAGGCGTCGATGCTGAAACAGCCTGTCATGGCGTATTCCACCACTACCTCAACATCCTCAGTGCCCTCTGTATCGTAGGAAACCACATACCGTTCCGAACCAAGAGATATATCCTCTATCTTCATATCCTCCGACTCCTCAGGCAGAGGCAGCTCGTAGGAATCAGGATTTTCTGCCTTGTATACGGCGGAAAATTCGCTGTAGTCGGAATAGACAGCCTCCGGCTCAGTCGGCGGCTGGGCCCTGACTTCAGCCTGACCGCTTGACAGACCGCTCTCACCGGAAGTGCATCCGCATATTATTACACCAGCAGCTATTGCTGCGAAAATACATCTTTTCATAATGTTCGTCCTTTCGTGTTTGGCAAATTGTAGTTTGCAGCTGGCGCCAGCTGCACCGCAGTCCACCCCATTTTAGTTGCGGCGTCCGGTAAGTGCGGCACAAGTGCCCCTCAAGGGGCGTTTAGGTCGTGCGTGCAAAGTAAATACGCAAAGCGCACCG
>JAZNOB010000006.1:0-7220 GCA_045580565.1 Ruminococcus sp. | reverse complement strand
AAACGCCCCTTGAGGGGCACTTGTGTAGACTTATCGGACGCCATAACTTAAATGGGGTGCAATGCGGTGCAGCTGGCGCCAGCTGCAAACTACAATTTAAACGGAGGTAATGATCATGATGCAGACAGAGATCAGAAGCGGAAGCTTTACTGAGGAAGAAATCAAAGGCTGTATACTATACACAAAAAAACGCTGGGGCGTAAGACTGCCTAAGAATCTCAGGCTCATTCTTGACCGCAGCAATGACGGAAGCATTGAGGTGACCTACGATCCGCCCATTGAACGGTGCGTTTACCGCAGCACGGATTATCTGGTGAATAACATGGACAAGCTGAATGCCGCAAAGCAGGCGGAACACGAAAATAAGTGCATACATATATAGCACTGTTTGTGCAAAATATCTATAAATCATCGAGCTAAAGAAAAAAACTGAGCTTTTTCTACAAACTTCGTAATTTGCAAAATTTAGTGTTGACATTTGCTTCAGAATGTGGTATACTAAATGAGTCGCATGAGGACAGAGTCCCAACGACACAATCAAATGTGGCGGCATAGCTCAGTTGGCTAGAGTACTCGGTTCATACCCGATTGGTCGTTGGTTCGAATCCTACTGCCGCTACCATAAGGCCCGTTGGTCAAGAGGTTAAGACACCGCCCTTTCACGGCGGAATCATGGGTTCGATTCCCGTACGGGTCACCAACAAAAACTCAGAAATGACAAAAGTCGTTTCTGAGTTTTTCTTTTGCCATAAAGCCGGACTTGTCCGCTGTTTTGAAAACACTATCCGAGCAGATAGCTTTACGCTGTCTGCTCTTTTTGTTATAGATCCGGAGTTTATACCTGCTGGAAGCTGCCCTGTATTTTCATGTGAAAAATTTTTTTGAAAAAGTACTTGACAAGCGTGTATATACGTGATATACTGTATATACCGGATATACACAGTGTATAACACTCAGCACAGAAAGGAGAATGTAATGAACATCATAATAAGCCATACAAGCGAAAAGCCCATGTATGAGCAGATAGAAGAAGGCATCCGCAGAGCGATACTTGAGGGCGAATTTAAAAGCGGAGATATGCTGCCAAGCGTAAGACAGCTTGCTAAAGACCTGAACGTAAGCGCAATTACAACTAAGCGTGCATATATCGACCTTGAGCATGAGGGCTTTGTGTATACAGTTTCGGGAAAGGGTACTTTCGTGAGACTTGATAAGCTTTCGGAGCTTCAGGACAGCCGTACGAGAGAGCTTTTTGAAAAGCTGGAAAATGCCGCAAGAGACTGCCGGATGGCAGGTATATCGAAGGAAGAAGCTGCTAAGACAGTAGAAAACGTATATAGTGAGATTGATTGAAAGGAAGAAATGTATTATGAGTAAGTATGCTCTTGAAATTGAGAATGTAACAAAGGAATATCAGGATTTCACCCTTGACAGCGTGAATATACGCCTTGAAAAGGGCGTGGTAATGGGTCTGGTCGGCGAGAACGGCGCAGGTAAAACAACTATCATCAGACTTATCCTCAACGCTGTTGAAAAGACAGCGGGCAGCATTAAAATGTTCGGTATGGATCATGTGGAAAAGGAGATCGAGGTCAAGGAAAAGATAGGCTATGTTTCCGACGATGACTTCCTGCTGGTAAGCTCCAATCTTAAAAAGTACGCAAAGGCATTTGCTACTATGTATAAGGACTGGGATCAGGAGCTTTTCGAGAAGTACGCAAGAATGTGGAAGCTTCCTGCAAAGAAGAAGTTCAGCGAATACTCAAAAGGCATGAAGAAAAAGGCTATGCTGGCTTTAGCACTTGCACATAAGCCGGAGCTGCTTATCCTTGACGAGCCGACAGCAGGTCTTGACCCTGTAGCACGAATCGAGGTCCTTGATATTCTCCGTGAGATAGTTGAAGAGGGCGAACGTGCAGTTCTGTTTTCCACTCATATCACAGGCGACCTTGACAAGATCGCTGACAGCATCACCGTACTTATCGACGGCAAGGTAACTGAGAGTATGCCTATCGACCAGATAGAGGATAAATACGCAGTTATCACAGGCAGTCTCAAGAGCCTTGATTCATACAGAGAAAGACTCTGCACAGGCGTGAGAAAGGGCACGCAAAACTTCGAGGCTCTCGTTGAGAGAAAGCATTTGGGCGAATTTGAGGGTGTCTCCGTCCGCACACCTAATATTGAGAACGTGCTGACCTTCAGTATATGGGGTCACAGAGACGAGATCGTGGAGGTTGAAAATAATGGCTAAGGTAAAGGAACAGGTTAAGTTTAATCCGTCGTGGTCTGAGGTTAAGCGTCTTGCCATGACCAAAAAGGCAATCGCACCTGAGAACAGCGTTCTGACTATAATATTTACCCTTCTGGCAGGTGTTATGGTAGGCTTTCTTGCTTTCGGCTGTCTGTTTGATCCTACTGAATTTATCGAGGACGGCTTTGAATCCGTAGGCGCATTTGCATTCTCAGGCATTTTCATGCTGCTTTTTGGATTTGCGCTGAATACATCTCTTCCGGCAACCTCTCTTTTCAGAAAGACCGAAAAGCAGCAGGCAGCAGCTATGGGTGGATGCGTCAATATGTATGAGACATTCATGCACATGCCTATGAAGAAGATAACCCTCTATAAGCACAGCTTCCGTCACTATGCTTTCTTTATGACAGCGTCAAGCCTGCCCTGCATCATTATGAATGCAGCGATCCTCTTTATGCCGGAGCTTGAAGTAATAAAGGGCATTGCGGCTCTTATGACAATTCTTGAAGGCTTCTTTATGCTTGCGCTCTACTTCGCATATTTCGGCGTATTCAACATGAATAAAAAGGCAGTCAGTGCCTGCTTTACAGTCAGCATCGTGCTGTTTTATATAGTATGGTTCGGCTGTATGTTCGGATGGCTGAATTTCGCAGCTGAAATAAAGCTCCTTACAGCTCTGGCAGGCATTCCGTCCATGTGCATCACACTGCTTGTAATCGCAGCAGTAACCGCTATAGAAAAGCTCTACCTTGAAAAGCGTGAGGCGAACGGTGCATGGGACTTCAGTACAATGGAGGTACGCAAATGAATAAGACCTTGAAATCAATGTGCAGTGTTATAGATATCATGGGCTTAGGCTCGCTGATACTTCTGTCAGCAGGCGTGAGTTCAGTTATTAACATCATAAATGCTGTAACAGGCTACAATATGGAGCTGTTCGGAGGTATGTGGAGCGGCAGCACAGTAGCCATGTCAATGCTCATGATCCTTACGCCTGTGGCAATTGCTATGAGCTACATGAACCAGTACAGACTTCTCACCGCAATGCCAATGGCTATGGGAACAGTTCCTGCGCAGATGTCCCTGCTTACAGATTTGGTATACATCATAATTGTTGTAATTGATATGATCGCTATGCTCATTGCCGGAATATACGAGGGCGCAATTCTGAAGCTCAGTACAACGCTTGGACTGTATATCATTTCCCACATAACCCTGTATATTTCCGCAAGAACAGCCGCTAAATCCTACGGCACAGCAGGAAAGGTATTAAGTGGTCTGCTTGGCTTCTTAGGCTATGGCTTCGGCGGTGCGTTTACAATGGTATCCTCTACTATGATCTATGAAGAGTATGATATAATAGAGGGACAGTACGTTATACTTCTTGCGATCCTTGCAGGCATGGCAGTCCTTGCCGCTGTAGTAAGAGTAGTATCCTATAAGGGTATCGTGAACTGCGTCCGTCAGAGGAAGATATACAAGATACGCAAAAAACAGCCGAAAACAGAGTCTTACGTTTGATCCGTCAAACCTTCCCGAACACCGCAGTAACACACATAAACCCGTTTCTGATGTCCGCAAAGATCTCGCCGTTCATCTTTCGCATAAGCTGACGGCAGATATAAAGACCAAGACCGCTGCCTTTTTCATGCTCAGCGTTTGAACCTCTCCAGAAGCTTTCAAAAATATGAGGCAGACCCGTGTCTGCAAGGGTGCATCCGCTGTTGCTGACAGTTACAAGTATACAGCCATCCTCCTCGGCAAAGCTGATGGAAATACTTTTGCCGTCGCCGTATTTGAGGGCATTTTCCATGACATTCTGGATAACCTCAATGCTTCGGTCAGGATCTCCGCTGAGCAGGCAGTCAGCGTACTCATAAATGGAAAAGTCTGTCTTTACCAGCGCAAGCTTTTCTGTGTAGTACTGCCTGATTTTTGTCACAAGCTCCGACAGATAAAATTCGCTCATATTCACATCAAGACTGAGGAAGTCCTCTCTTGACGCAGTGATTATCTGGGAAACGTACCCCTCTATCTCGTCGGCCTTTGCACCGATGCTCTCAGCAATTTCAAGCTGCTTTTCCTTTTCGGCATACAGCCCTTTCGACAAAGCCTTTGAGTAGAGCTTTATAGCAGACAGCGGAGTTTTTATGTCATGTGAAAGTGAAAGCAGGAGCATTTTCCTGTCACGCTGAAGCTCCAGCTCACGTTCCTTCTGCTGCTCCATATTTTCACGGAGCATATCCACGCCCCATATAAACCGTCCGAAAAAGCGGTTTTTTGTTTCCTTTACAGGTGCAGTAAGGTTGCCCTTTGACAGCTCGTAAGGAACATCAGAGAGCCTTTCAAAGGGTCCGAGGATCTTAAGCCTGATATAAAGCATGACGCCCAGCATTACAGCTGCCATCATGCCGAGAATCACATTCACAGTTATGATCAGATTTGTTCTGTCAGCGGCACTGTCAGCGGCATAATCAAAACGGTACAGCTCGCCGCTGATCTCACGGATAACGTAATCGCTGTCAGAGCTGTAGAAATCCTCGCCGTATTTCACCACATCCGTTACATATTCGCATTCTGAAATGTCGGCTGCTTCAAAGCCGGCATTTTCAATTTCACGTACAATACGGCTTATTTCCACACGATAGGGTCTGCCGCTCTCGCCGCTGCCTGTCAGCAGTATCACTTTTGCGGCAGTGAACAGGACTATTATCGCCGCAATGACTATCCCGCAGATCCTGTTAAACGCTTTCATATTTGTAGCCCACTCCCCATACTGTCTGTATCTTCTGCGGATGCTTCGGGTCGTCCTCTATCTTCTGGCGAAGCCATTTGATATGCACTGTAAGGGTCTGCTGTTCCGAGAAGCTGTCGCTGCCCCATACCTGTCCGAACAGATAATCCTTGCTGAGAGCCTTGCCCTTGTTTTCAATAAGAAGCGTGAGCAGGTCAAATTCCTTTGCAGTCATTTCAATCTGCACGTCGCTTTTATAAACACTGCGGCTGACCTTATTTATACGTATATTCCCGTCAGTGATTTCGTCAAGGGCATACCTGCGCTTGAATATGCCTGCTATTTTGGCAAGCATTATGTCAATATCATAGGGCTTTTCTATGTAGTCATCCGCACCGAGAATAAGACCGTTCAGCTTATCCTCCTTCTCAGTTTTTGCGCTGACGATAAGTATTGGCGTATTGCTCTCCTCACGGATCTTCCTGCACACTGCAAAGCCGTCTATTCCCGGCAGCATTATATCAAGCACGATAAGCCTTGCGCCGTACCTCTCGTACAGCTGCAAGGCTTTTTCGCCTGTTTCAGCAACGGACACTGTGTAATTCTCCGCACGTAGAAAATCACACAGCAGTCCTGCAAGCTCTTTGTTGTCTTCAACGATTAAAATATCAGTCATAATAATTCCTTTCAAACGGGAATAGGGCGGCGTAATGCCACCCATATCCGATTTACCAGCCCATCTCCATAAGCCAGTTATTCAGTGCCCTTTCACGCTCACGCATCTTGGATGCGGAAGAGTATCTATCTAAATTATACTCCCCTTTTATGTTTCCGTCAACTATATAAAGCACTCTTGTACATCTTGCGGCTACCTTTACATCGTGGGTTACGAGCATAATTGTAGTTCCGTCGCTGTTCAGCATCGCAAGCTCCTCCATGACCTCATCGGAGGATGTACGGTTCAGTGCGCCGGTAGGCTCGTCAGCGAAAATCATCTTGGGATCATTTATCATGCTTCGGCAGATGCAGGCTCTTTGCAGCTGACCGCCTGAGACCTCATTGATGTCATTGTCAGCGATGTCGATGATGCCCAGCTTGCGCATCAGTCCATGCGCACGCTCCACGATCTCCTTACGGCTCTCGGTGCTTTTCTTTGACTGTACCGCAGGAAGAATGATGTTGTCAAGTACCGTGAGATTTTTCAGCATATACATCTGCTGGAAGATGAAGCCCATTTCATCAAGTCTCAGCTCTGCAAGCTCCTTCTCTTTCATCTGAGCGATGCTCTTTCCGCAGAAGCTTACATCGCCGGCTGTCACGCTGTCCATACCGGAAACGGTATAGAGCAGCGTTGACTTGCCTGAACCGGAGGGCCCCATTACAGCTACCATCTCGCCCTCGGAGATAGTAAGGCTTACGTTTTTCAGAACATTGTTCTGACGCTTGTTTACGATATATGTTTTGCACAGGTCTTTTACTTCGAGAATATTCATAATGATTTCCTTTCTTATTCGATGCCGGCTGCATCTGATGACTTGACTTTTCTTGTATAGAGGGATGTGAGCAGTGCGCTGATGATTGTCACTGCAATAATGATTACGGGATAGATCAGGAAAACCTCAAGCGGCTTTATTTCAAACGGCACTCCAAAGGAGGCACCCAGCATTTTGAAGATCGGGTCAAGACAGAGCTTTGTCAGTGCAGGAGATGTCACAGCTGCAACAAATGCGGACAGAACACCGATAACAACAAACCTCAGGGAATGCCAGCCCATGATCGTACCTGTACGGAATCCCATTGCCTTGAGCATTGCGATCTCGCCCCGTTCCTTTGCAATGAAGGAACGTTCCATGAGCAGTGTGACCATCGCAATGATGATCATGCTCAGCAGCAGCATCATGTTACGCATTGCGGAGATCGTACCGCCAACACCGGTAGCTACTTCCACAACCTCGCCGGCAGTCTGCGGCATATCAATATCAAACAGCTCTTTGATACGCTCTGCACGCTCTGCAATTTCTTCCTCATCCGGATGATCCTCAAAATTCAGCTGGAACTGGAAGAAACCGATCGCATTGCCGTAACCCAGCTTCAGATCCTCATGCAGACGCACACCCTCACCCAGATTGTTCATACTCTGGTAGATGGCAGTCACAAGGAGTTTATGTTCCTGTGTACCGTCGTGGAAGGTGATGGTATCGCCGATGCCGGCATCCAGCTTTTCGGATACAG
>JAZNOB010000005.1:0-2261 GCA_045580565.1 Ruminococcus sp. | reverse complement strand
CCGCACCAGAAGTCAACACATTTTGCGGCTTTTTCGCCGCCTGCACCGCCCTCTGAGCCTGAGACCGACCAAACCCAAGAGTCTGTTCCCTGAACCTGTCACGATCCTGACCAGTCTCCTTACAGAAGTCACTAAGCTGCTTTTCAGCATCCTTCAGTTTCACGGATGTGACCTGAAAGGCATTCTTCATTTCAAGCTCTGCTGCGCTGTCCGGTGCATTCTTCGCTGCAGTATCGTAAGCAACAGCTTCACGTTTAAGCTTGCGTATTTTCCGTTCTCCGGCACGCTGCATCTGTGAGACCTCATACTTGGTGTACTTCCCGCCGTTCCATTCGATATTTCTTGCGTTAAGCTTTTCAAGCTCACGCTCGGTATAGTTGGGCGTACTGTATCCTGGAAAATAGGGATACCAGTCATGCCGGCAGTTGGCACCGCCGAAGCCTTTCACATCGCCGTAGCCTATCTCACGGAGAGAGAATACCCTCATACCGTCAATGATCTTTCCCACAAGCTTACCGCTTCGGCTGACAAGCTGCCCCTGCCATCGTGCGTGCTCCGGACGTGCACCGCCGTGGGCGGTTATCTCCATAAGGTCACAGCCGTTTTCCCCGGCGTTTGCAAGCCCTATCTCACGGCAGGTCTGACCGATGCCGGTAAGTACGGAACGCCTGATCGCCACATCCAATTGACTCACATGTCCTGACGGATACAGCACCGTGCATCCCTGCGCCGCCGCCTGCCTTATAGCGTTCCTGACCGCCGTTTGGTAGTCAAACGCGCCTGAGGATACCTGCATATATGCTGAGTTGCAGGCCGCCTTGTACGCCGTCTGAGAGGTAACAGCAGTGGTGAGCGTAAGGTTCTGCACCTCGCCGAGAGTTTTCTGAAAGCCTGCTTCAAGCACCTGACGCATGGAATCCGACTGCCGTATATCAACAGGGACTTTGCCCATATCACGATAGACGGTATTGTCTATTTCAACAGTTTCAACACCTGCATCCTCAAACACAGTCTGTACCTGCTTTGCGGTTGCGTCAGTACGTGCGGCGATAGTGCGTATGATGTCCTCATAGAGCAGTCCTGCCTGTTGGAGCATCTCTGCCTGATGCCTGGCAGTATCGGTCATGCTGCCGGTTTTCATCAAGCGCCTGATAATGTCACGGATGATATCATCCTCCAGCTGTGCGTAATGCGCAAGGAGCACATCCGCACAGGAATCATAGTATTCAGGAGACAGCATCTGTACCGCCTCCGAAGAGTGTAAAACCGCCGGACGGCATCAGCTTGCGTGCTTCCTCCGCAGAGCAGCCGAACTCATAGGAGACTACAAGCTCCGGTTTGAGGTATCCTGCCTGAGCCATCTGGAAACGCCGCTGGAATGTCTTCTCGGAGTCCTCCAGAACGCTGTCGCCCCATGAGCAGGTAAGCTCTCCTGAGCCTGCCTGCAAGCCGTAGAGAGACGCATAAACCTCCATTGCATAAAGCAGCTGCATGAGAGCATTCTGTAAGCTCTGCTGTATACGTGAGGTCTGAGCATAGCTTCTCTGCTTGGCTGAGCGTATCTCCTCGGCTGTCTTTTCTACGAGCTGAGGGTCGGAGAGCGTGCCATACGCCAGACCGCAGGAAAACTCAATCCTCTGTAAGATGCGGTTAAAGCCGTTATAGATATTGCCGTCACGGATGGCAGGGGAAAATACCTGTATCATATCCGTAAGCTTTACATCCGGACGCAGCTCATACCGTCTGAAAAGCCGCCTGAATGCACGTGGAAGCTTATCAGAAAGTCCTGCGCCCTTTCTGTGCTGGAACAGGTCTGAGGAAGCGTCAACAGCAAGCTCCGTGCCCTCAAATTCCCACATGAGCCGCTCCCACTGTCTCTCAGCCTGAGCGAAAAGCTGTACAGCGTCAGCGTAAACAGATACGCCCAACGGCGAGTCAGGGTCAGTGTGATTTGCGGAAGGTACTCTGAATACTGAAAAAAGCGGCTTCTGTACGTTCGCAATAGTCTGCACCTCCTGAAGCTTTTCCCAGCCGTCAGCATCCGCAAGGCTGCACTGTGCGCCGAGATGCTCCTCTGAAAATGAACAGTACGCCTTGTTTTCAACGGTGTATGTATGTGCGCTGCTGTCAAAGGAATGGGCTTCCAGGCGTGTATAATACCGTCCGCAGCTTTTCCTGCGCTCCATGAATACAGCGGCTGTGACCTCTCCTGCGGAATCAAAGGCGGTAGGTACATACCGGTCAGCCCTTACCATATCCAC
>JAZNOB010000004.1:0-6547 GCA_045580565.1 Ruminococcus sp. | reverse complement strand
GCCTCCGACTTTATCTGCTGTTTGTACATCTCGAACGCGCCGGTGTTTCTGACGGATGTAAGAGCGTCTTTGTACGCCATGTCATTGAGGTCGCTAATGTACGCCTTCAGATGGTCGGTGAGCTGCCTGAATGAGTTGGTGAGGGTCCCCACCTCGTCATCGGCATCGTATTTGAGGTCGACGTCATAATCGCCTTCGTTTATCTTCCCTGCCGCTTCAGCCAGTCTTGTAAGCGGTCTGGCTATCCTGTTGGATATGACGATGCTTACAGCAGCAAAGACAGCCAGCATCAGCAGCGTGATAAGGAAGAAGTTCCTTATTATTACGCTCCAGTGAGACTTTACCGAACTGTCCGGAGCAGCAAGGTACAGCCTCATTCCGTTTGACAGGTCGCTCCACGTGACTCTGTACATTACGCCGCGATACTGAACGTCCATCACCGACTGGTCGGTCGGGAGGTTTTCTCCGCTGAGGACTTCTGAGATCTCCGATACAGGTGTCCCGCTTTCATATTCCGGATGGACTATGATCCTGCCCTTCTCATCCGCAAGAAATGCGACCGCGCCTTCGAAATGTCCGTCATACTTTGTGTATTCGGCCAAAGTATCATAGTCGAAATCTATGCCCGCAACTCCGGCAAACTTCGAATCCACATACACCGGACGCACATAGGATATCATGCGCACACCGCCCAGATTGTCGTTGTAATAAGGATCCAGCCATACCGGCCTTCCCTCGTCTTTCGGTATGTAGAACCACGCCGTGTGGTTCACATCGGCAGGATCATACGCCTCTATATCGGTAGGCTCCTCAGGCGTGAAATCATCTCCCTCGCTCCTTGAATACCAGAAACCCTTCTCCGTTTTGAATACATCCGGATCCAGACGGAAATAATATGTGATCACGCCGTCGGTCCTGAGAGCCTCATTATGAAAAAGCGTATCAATGTCATCAAGATATTCCTCTGCCTCCTCTTCGGAAGTGCCGGCCAGATGTTTTTCGGCATAATAAGCGACCGTATCGACGCATTGCTCTATCTTTTCAAAGCGTGCATCGATATCCTCACCGATGTTGCTGCACTTGAGCATCAGAAGATTCTCAAGATAAAGGTTAGCAACACCTCGCAGATATTGTGCGCTGACGGCGCCTACAGCTAAAACGCTTATGATGATCGCAAGCGCTGTCAGCATTGTGAATCTGGTCCTTATTGAACGCATCTTTCTTTTGTTTGTTCTTTCGCTTTCTTATTCTTTATCGCTTATTTAAGCGCCATAAAGCCTTCATAGGCTTCACGGTATACCGGCATAAGGTCTGAAACATCAACAGGCTCTGTGGCGCCTCTGAATCTCTCCGTCATCTTTGATACCGGATCGAAAAGCGGAGTGATGGAAAGATTTCCCAAAGTACCTTTAAGTGCGTGGGATGCCTCAAACGCTGCCCTGACATCGCCTGATTCAACAGCCGATTCAAGCTTTGCGAAGTTTTCGTCCTCAAACATCATTCCGACAAGCTGAAGATAGAAATCCTCCATCCCCATGCATCTCTCGATACCTTCCTTTGTGTTTGCGCCGTATTCGGCCAGTTTTTCGATAGTTACCATTTTACTTATATCTCCTCTGTAAGAAATCTTTCAAATTCCTCTGCCGGCAGCGGCTTTGAAAAATAATATCCCTGTACTATGTCGCATCCCATTTCCTTGAGAGTCAGCATCTGCTCTTCGGTCTCAACGCCTTCGGCTATGACCGGAACACCCAGGAACCTTGCAATATCTATAACGATACCCAGGATACCCGTCTCACCGCCCGGACTGAAAGCAGTGCGGATAAACTGCATATCCATCTTGAGAGCGTCTATAGGGAGGCTTGTCAGCATGTTGAGTGATGAATACCCGCTTCCGAAGTCATCCATCTCGACAAGAAAGCCTTCTTCACGAAGCTGTTTTACTGTTTTTATGATATGCTCTGAGTCCTCGGCGTATGATGACTCGGTCACCTCAAGCATGAGCTCGCTGCAGCTGATGCCGTTTTCTTCGGCAATTTTCCTGAAAGTGCCGCAGATGTCCGGGTCAAAGAGGTCTGCTCTCGACACGTTCACGCTCACAGGCACTGAGACGCCGAATCTGTCCTTCCAGTCGCGTATCTGCCTCGCGGCAGCTTTCCATACGTAGTTGTCGAGCATGCCTAACAGCCCGTTTGCCACAAATGTAGGGATGCACGTTCCGGGACTGATGAAGCCAAGCTCAGGATGTATCCACCTCACGAGAGCCTCAGCGCTGGCAAGTACGGGCTTGTCTCCGCTGATGCGGAATTTCGGTTGATAATAGACCTTAAACTGGGATTCCTTGATTGCCTCAGGGAATGCCAGAGTGAGCTGCTCACTCAGCCTGTTCTTCTCGAGCTGCTCGCTGTCGTATATGCCTATAGGGTCATTCAGCCTGTTCTTTGCAAGATCCGACGCGGCAGTTGCCCTTTCGAAGCGGCTTTCAAGCTCTATGTTCTTGTCTGCCAGAGGATAGACTCCCAGTCTCAGGCTGACAGTGTCGTCATTGCCTCCACCCGATATCCCTTCCGAAAGCTCTTCAAGGATGCTTTCATAGTCGCCCCTGTGCGGAAGATAAACCATGAATCTGTCGGCATAACGCCTGCTGGCCAGGCCTCCGTCCTCGGTAAGGATCGCGAGTTTTTCTCCTATATGTTTAAGAACGGCGTTCGCGAAGTTTTTTCCGTACCGCTCGTTCATCACTTGGAAGTGATTCACGTTCACAACCATCGCATCCATCTCGGCATCCGGTTCGCGCCTGTCGAGCTGCCTCGCATAATGGAAGAAGAACTCCCTGTTGTACAGGCCCGTCAGTGAATCGTGCTCGGTGCGCCCTATTATGAACCGTTTCTCTGAAAGCTCTATCGTGCGCCTTATCCTCGCTTTTATGACCTTAACACGTGGATACGGTTTTGGGATAAAGTCCGCAGCGCCCAGATCAAGGCTGTCCACCTCCGCGTCTACGTCAGCCGTCAGCACTATGACAGGGATGGTATACTGGTCTTCCCTTTCGTGGAGCCGGCTCAGTATCTCCATACCGCTCATATCCGGAAGGTTAAGATCAAGAAGGATCAGGCTTATTTTGTTGCCGTTATTCCTTATGTGTTCAACTGCTTCACGGCCCGTGGCCGCAAGGAGAAGGTCGTAGTCGTCCCGGATGGCGTTTCTGAGCATCTCACGGCTCACAAACTCATCCTCGACTATAAGGATCAGCTTTCTCTCTTCATCTGCATGTCCTGAAACAATGTTGTTCTGCATTCAGATACCTCGCATTTGCTTACATAATAATTCAGAGTAATTATATACTAATCGGCTGTCTTATAAAACTTTTTACATAAAACAAAAGAGACTGCAAAATGCAGTCTCTTGATGGAGGCGACACCCGGATTTGAACCGGGGGTGAAGGTTTTGCAGACCTCTGCCTTACCACTTGGCTATGTCGCCATAATGAGAGCTTTCGCTCCCAAGTAGGAATTGGCGATCCGGAACGGGCTCGAACCGTCGACCTCCAGCGTGACAGGCTGGCATTCTAACCAACTGAACTACCGGACCGCATCATATAAATTGGTGGGCGCAATAGGGCTCGAACCTATGACCCCCTGCTTGTAAGGCAGGTGCTCTCCCAGCTGAGCTATGCGCCCTTATCTTACAGACTAAATTAGCCTGTAAAATAAAAATGGTAGCGGCGAGTGGAGTCGAACCACCGACCTTCCGGGTATGAACCGGACGCTCTAGCCAACTAAGCTACACCGCCAAACCTTCAATGAGTTTCAACTCACTGCGAGAAATATATTACCATTATATGAACGTCCTGTCAAGGATTTTATATGATAATATTATCAGTTTTTCTAAATATTTTTTATTTATACATAAACATAAAAGGAGTAACGATATGGATCATCAAATAAAACCCTTATTTCAGATACCTCCCGGTAAAGATTTCATAATTGATTCTATTTTTTCTGTAAAAAACGGAATAACTGGTATGCAGGGATATGGATTGATACCCGGAACAAAAATAAAATTACTTTTTACGAGCCCTTCAAAGGATCCTGCGGCCTATGAGGTCATGGGAACCGTAATTGCGCTTAGAAATAAAGATGCAGAAAATATTTTTGTTTCCCCGGCAGATCCCGCATTATGAAAATGATGGTGCGATTCGCACCATCATTTCTTATTCTTCATTCATTTTCTTTTCGATAAATATCTTTATCAATTCAAACGACTTGTCTTCGATCACTGTATCGTTTTCATCCAGCATCCTGTAACCTGTAACACCTGCTGTTTCTGCAGCAGTCTTCAACAGCTCAGCTGCCATTCTAGGATTCTTTATCATCATAGGTCCAAGACAATTAGTAAAGATCACATTTCCTTTTTTAGCTCCTTCAGTACCATCACCGCAATTTCCTCTGCCGTAAATAGTCTTACCAAAAGGTTCCTGTCCTTCTCCCAGTTTCACATCTGCGATCTGTATCTGGTTCCCCATGATTTCGAAGCCGTATTCTGTAGAGAACCATAAATCATCTCCCCATACTGATTCTCTTTCTTTCCACATCATGTCCAGCAATCCCAGGCCCTTGACGATGCTTCCGTCATCCTTTTCCAGTCCGTTGCCCAGTACTGCTCCACTGCTGCTTACAGCACACACGATCCCGCCTTTTTCAATATATTTTTCAAGACCGTCTCTCTGTCTTTCCAACGCCTCTACGATTTCAGGCATGCATTTCAGCTCACCGCTTGTCATGTATATAATGTCTGCCCATTCGAAAGGAATGTCTTCACTTAGCTGCTCACACCTTTTGATTTCTACAGGCAGTCCCATTTTTTCACTGATCTTGTTCAGCGCCATGATGTCTCCACGACCGCCGTGGATGTTAAGGATGTCCGGATAAACCCAAGCTATATGTATTGCTCTATTCATTATTCCGCCTCCTTTCCGTCAACATACTTTTTAGCGCTATCGATTATTTCATTGAATTTCTTAAGCAGAGTAACGATACATACATTGTCACAACCGTGCTTATATATTTCTTCAACTATTATCTTCTCATCACTTGTCGGCAAAACTGTCAATTTGCTTTCGTCCAAGCCATCATAAAGCAGTCTCAATGCCGCATCATAAGCTACTGTTTCGGAGAAACAAATGCAATGACTTATATTTGAATCCAGCAGCTTTCTGAAATCACAATCATATGAATAGAAAGTATTTGTATAGAACGGTTTGAAGTCTCTCAGATCATCAAGACCCAGCACAAACAGCTTTTCGCTCTTGTCAGCCGCCATCATATTCAGTGCAGACTGAACTGTTTCAGGGTTTTCCTGCTTCATTCTGAAGTAATGCATCGTCTTGCCGCCGATCTCTATGCTCTCTGATCTGCCTCCGATATTCACGAAATCTTTGAACGCTTCGGCAGCGATCTCGTTCTTGATACCGAAGTTATCTGATACAGCCAGCGCTGCGATATAACAATACAGGAAGAACGGTGTGTTATATTTGAAATCATATTTCTTGCCGCCCGCTACGAATGTCTGATTTTCGAAATCCACACTTTCTGCCTGATAGTCTGCCTTCTCTTTGCCGTTGAATCCACATTCTCTGCAAACAAAGGCACCTACGTTTTCTATATTATATGATTCGAATGTCAATGCTCCATGGCACATTGGACACGGCATGGCGATAGCGAAAAAATCCCCCTTCTTATCAAAAGAAGCTGAATTGCTGTCTACGCCGTAAGTAATGCATTTCTTGGTAAGTTTGCCAAGACTTGATGCATTTGGTTCGTTTATATTGGCATAAACTGTCACATCGTCATCGATCACTGATGCTATCTTCTTCCAGATAACATTCGGCTCACCGTTACGCTGTACCTGGTCTTTCTGCACATTTGTTATGCAGAGATGCTTAGCAGGAAGTTTCTTATATATTATAGGCAAGAATCTTTCATCTGTTTCCAGTAATATAACATCTGTCTTCAGCTTGCCTCCGAGGCTTGCATTCCTTAAAAGAGTTACTACTACACCCGGCAGAAGATTTGCTCCGGCCAGATTTACAGCGGCTTTGACACCTGCTTTTTTGAAGATATGAGCTATCAGATTAGTAGTAGTACTTTTACCGTTGGTGCCGGTCACAAATATTGTTTTATCAGGATCTATATTTTTGATATGAGAAATAAAATCCGGTGATATTTTCAGCGCTATCTCGCCCGGCAGATTAGTTCCTCTGCCCTTTGCAACCACATCGATACCCCAAGCCAGGATCTTTGAAATGTACAGTGCTGCATAAAAACGTATTTTTTTCATAATGATTTTTCTGCTCCATTTCTTTATATAATAACTTAATTATATACCTTGCCGTAGAATAAAACAATCACCATTATTGCCTCATATTCATATACTCTCCACGGAGGGATGTTTCTATGTATAAAAAAACTATCGCCCTTGTGGGCAATCCCAATGTAGGCAAAAGCACAGTATTCAATATGCTTACAGGCATGCATCAGCATACGGG
>JAZNOB010000003.1:0-8272 GCA_045580565.1 Ruminococcus sp. | reverse complement strand
ATTCATCAGACAGGGCTGTAAATTCAACGGTATATTTTCCGGCAGGAACCTTTATCATATTTACGCCGTTTTCAGGAAAATCCGGTATTGCGGCAGTTATCTTCAGCTTATCCGCAGCCTCGCCGCCAAGCCCGAAGCCGCTTCCGCCGCTTACGATCCTGCCGCTGTCTGTGTAGCGGAAGCTGTAATGAAAGCTGCCTCTGTATCCGAGTGTTTCCTTTTCTGCGTAGAAGGTGACATTTCCGTTTTCATCCGGAACAACGAAATTGACTATAGAGCCGCTTACGATAACGATGGAGGACAGTGTTCCAGCCGTATTTTCGGAAAGATCAAAGGTAATATCAACTGGCTCTGTGCCTGCTGTACATGTATAATAAAAGAATCCGTCAGACGTAAAATCGCTGGCAAGCTCAGCAGCATTCATTGTCCTTATAACATACTGAACATCCTCAGTATACGACAAAGGGCTTGACGCACTTCCAGCGCCGCCTCCATCAAATCCGTGAAATGTGGTAGTCTCGACACCGGCATAGCTGTAATATGCAATGCGGTCTTCGTGGCTGAGGCTGTCCTTGGCGTAATATTTAACGCCGTTTATCTGGTAGTACGCTGGGCTGTTGGCGTAGTCCTGTTCCGCAATGGCACTGTCTGCATAAATACCCATCGTTCCTGCCGGAACCGTCAGAACCGCCGCTTCATCAGGATCCTTATAAGCAAGAGTGACATTCATTGTATCACCGTCGGACATAGCAAAACCGCCTATATCGCCGTCTTGATGTCCGTTATAGCTCAGAAGCTCCATGCCCTCCGGAATGAACTCCTTGAACGCCTCAAAACCCACTGTATAATGTGATCTTTCATCGTCAACAGGCTCGAATTCAATTTTGGAATCATTCCAGCTGCGGCAGTTTGTTCCGTCACTCTTGAATTTGGCACGGCATACGCCGTCAGCGTCCATCAGCTTCATGCTTGCTGTTACAGGCTCATTATCGCTGTTGGTGACATCAATATGTACTGCATTCGAGATACCGTAATTGATGTATGTCAGCTCAGCTTCTTCAGCCGATGCTGCCGGTATATAAATATTTACTCCAAGTGCAGCCGCCGTAACAGCCGCAAAAATTCTTTTCTTCATACCATAAAACCCTTTCTTATATTATCTTACCACTGAGGTGAAAGCCCTGCGGCAGTTTTAGCATAGTAGCTTATTATAGCAGAAGCGTCTGTAAGGTCAGCATTTCCGTCCTCGTTCACATCCGCCGCCATAAGCTGAGTCTCGCTGAGACTTGTGCCAAGTCCTGCACCAATATGTGCGTAATGAGTGAGGGTGAGGACGGCGTCGTCAAGGTCGATACTGCCGTTTTTGTTTACATCGCCCTTGATAAAGGATTTTTCCAGAACTATCACAAGATTCTGCACCTCCTGAGAAGCTGCTACATTTACAGTCACAGCGTCAGGAACAGCATAGCCCTCTGGCACACTGCCTGTAAAGGAAAGGGTATAACTGCCTGCTGGAACGTACATAAGAGTATCTCCGATTTCCGGCAGAGTTACAGCTGATACCTCAATATTATAGTTTTGTCCGGCAAACTCATAATATGCACAATCACCTGCATCTCTTGTAACGTATGAATCAGCAGTAAGATATTCCTTGATGCTCTGTGAAATATACGCACCGTAACGACGGGTATTTCTGTCAACGTAAAACTCAATGTAACCATTTTCATCAGGAATAGGGGCAGAAACCATCATTCCGCTGACTATCTGCAGCACTGATACTGAGTAGTTCAGTCCGTCAGCACAGTTCTGATCATAAGCAAGGCTGTAGGCGGAATCTCCTATAGTCAGCACTCCGGTCGTTCCGTCCCAGACAGCCGGTTCAATACCGTTTGTCCAGTTGATATCTGTAATGTGCATACGATGCTTTATATATGAATTTGCCGAGGTGTCAAATGAGAAATTACTGTCAAAACCGCCACGGGCACTTAGTTCACCATAGTCTGCACCAAATGATCTTGTATTGATTTCAAGGTCGGTGAGACGGAACTTGCTGACAGTACCGAAGGGAGATGTTTCAAGAGCACTTGTAGTCCTGTTGAGATAAAATATCTGGTCATCAAGCTGAAAATATGCTGTTGCCTGACGGTTTGCCCAGCGTGCGTCTACATAACGTCCCACAATACCAGATAACAGAAACTGCTCTGCGGCAATATTGGGATCATATGTGAGCATGGTAAGCGTTCTTTTCTGACCGGATGTAAACCAGACATCATCTACAAATTCTCCGGCAGAGCTGCTGCCGTCAGAATAATCATCAAATGCCTCGATTGCATATGAGCCGGCTATTGGTGTAAAGGTTGACAGCGGTTCGGTGAAATGATAGCTGACATCAGTCCTCTTTGAATAAAGCTCTATTCCGGAGGATAACTGAGTATTATACGTTCCGCCTGTTTCCCATAATGCCACCTCATTGCCGGCAGAATCAGTCATATTCATCTGTATTCCGTTTACAAGGCTTCCATTTTCATCAAGCACCTGAACATTCAGCATATTTTCAGGTGCGACGGTCATCTGTACGGTCTGATACTCCGCCTGTACCGAGGTTGAAATAAATGAAGCAGTTATTGCGGCTGCGGATATTGCTGCAAATATAGTTTTTTTCATAATAAAATCATCCCTTTCTCAAAATCATCCAATCCAAATTATAGCACCAAACGGCTTCAAAGTCAAACGAAAAGACCGCAATTCCGTAGGAAAATGCGGCCTTTGTAGAATCTGTTAATTCTGTTTAACAAGTAGTGCAACGCAGTGTGCAGCTATGCCCTCGCCTGAGCCTGTAAAGCCCAGCTTTTCTTCAGTAGTAGCTTTTACGCTTACGTTGGAAATGTCGGTTTCCAGAGCCATTGCGATATTCTCACGCATTACCGGAATGTAAGGCGCAAGCTTCGGCTTCTGGCAGAGGATGGTAGCGTCGATGTTGCCTGCGATGTAGCCATGCTCTTTTACAAGAGCCACTACATGACAGAGCAGCTTCAGGCTGTCTGCCCCCTTGTAACGCTCATCCGTATCCGGAAAATGCTTGCCGATATCGCCAAGTGCAAGGGCACCCAGAAGTGCGTCAGATATAGCATGAAGGAGAACGTCTGCATCAGAGTGTCCAAGAAGCCCCTTTTCATAGGGAATGTCCACGCCGCCCATAATGAGCTTTCTGTTTTCAGCGAGGCGGTGTACGTCATAGCCATGACCTATTCTGAATGGCATATTCATTATTCAGCAGCCTCCTTTTCCTGTCTCCTGAGCAGAAGCTCAGCGATCTCGATATCCTCAGGAGTGGTTATCTTTATATTTGTATAGTCGCCGGTAGTCATGTATACCTTGCAGCCGATAGACTCAGCAAGCTGACAGTCGTCGGTGAAGTCAAGCTCATGGTCAACTGCAAACTGTACACCCTTCATATAGACAGTCTTCCTGAACACCTGCGGAGTCTGTGTGATATAAAGACTGGGGCGGTATGGCGTATCAGTAATAAGATCATCGTTTACAACCTTGATAGTATCCTTTACCGGAACGCCGAGAGTCGCACCGCCGAAAACAGAAGCGTCCTTTATGACCTTGTCTATGTGAGCAGGCTTTACCAGCGGTCTTGCGCCGTCGTGGATGGCGATAAGCTTCGTCTCAGGTGAGATCTCTTTCAGACCGCTGATAACGCTTGCCTGACGTGTATCGCCGCCGGCTGTTATGGTTTTAAGCTTTGTAATGCCGCATTTTTCCGCTGTCTCTCTCAGTGCCTCATGGTCGCAGGGACGTGCAACCACGATTATCTCTGCAATTCGCTCACACCTTTCAAATGCAAGCATTGACATTCCTGCTACATTGGCACTGCCCAGCGTCAGCAGTATCTTGTTTTGTCCCTGCATACGTGAGGCATTGCCTGCGCATACAAGGATGGCTGATGTGTCCTGCATGGTTTTGCTCCTTTCGGGTGGTGAGTGTAAATTGTAGTTTAGCTTCGCTGAACTACAATTTTGCACGCACGACTTACACGCCCCTTGAGGGGCATTTGAGTATTTTTACCAGACGTAGTAACTTAAATGGGGTGGACTGCGGTAAAGCTGGCTACAGCTTTAAATCCTGTCTCCGTCTCTACGACAGAAACAGGATTTAATTGTTTTTATTCATCATTCTTCGGCATCCGGTAGGAGAGGGTCATAAGACTGTCTCCCAGATGCACATTCTCCACCTGAATCTGATTTCTGTCGGCGTCAAGGTCACAGTGGCTGAAGTTCCAGAAGCCCTTTATCCCCAGACTGATGAGCTTTTCTGCCGTTTCCTGAGCAGCCTCCTGAGGGATGCACAGCACCGCAATAAGCGGCTCTGATTCCTTGCAGAAGCCTTCAAGAGCATCCATATGCTGAATGGTAAAGCCTGCGATCTCGCTTCCGCATACTCTGCGGTCGATGTCGAAAATGCCCGTAAGCCTGAAACCATACGCACCGAAGTCGATATTTGCCGCAATGACCTTACCCAGATTACCTGCGCCCACAATAATCGCCGGACGTTTTTTGTCAAGACCGATTATCTGTTCCAGCTGTCTGCGGAGTGCAGAGACATTATAGCCGTAGCCCTGCTGACCGAACTCACCGAAACAACCCAGATCCTGACGTATCTGGGAAGCAGTCAGCTTCAGCTGAGAGCCCAGTTCCTTTGAGGATGTGCGTTCAATTCCGGCGGCTTCCAGCATAGTCAGATATCGGTAATATCTCGGCAGTCTGCGGATGACAGATTCAGAGATAGAAGCCTTTTGCATAGGTTGAACCTCGCTCGTGACGGATTTACTGCATCATTGCAGCAAGTCTTTCGTTGATAGCTTCTAAGAATTCCTTGGAGTTTACCTTCTTCTTGTTCGGGAGCTTGGAGATCATGTACAGGTCACCAGTCATGATGCCGTCCTCAATAGTACCGAGGGTAGCCTTTTCCAGCTTGTCAGCAAATGCCATCAGCTCAGGGAGATTGTCAAGCTCGCCTCTCTTGCGGAGTGCGCCGCTCCATGCAAAGATAGTTGCAACAGAGTTTGTGGATGTCTCCTCGCCCTTCTGATACTTGTAGTAGTGACGCTGAACTGTACCGTGTGCAGCTTCGTACTCATAGATGCCGTCCGGTGATACCAGAACAGATGTCATCATAGCCAGGCTGCCGTATGCTGTGGAAACCATGTCGGACATAACGTCGCCGTCATAGTTTTTGCAAGCCCAGATATAGCCGCCGTTTGAACGGATAACTCGTGCAACAGCGTCGTCAATGAGAGTGTAGAAATATTCGATGCCTGCTGCCTCGAACTTTTCCTTGTACTCAGCGTCGTAGATTTCTTCGAAAACATCCTTGAAGGTATGGTCATACTGCTTGGAGATAGTGTCCTTTGTAGCGAACCATACATCCTGCTTCAGGTCAAGACCATAGTTGAAGCAAGCTCTTGCAAAGCCTGCAATGGAGTTTTCCTTATTGTGGAGACCCTGAACGATACCGTCTGTATCCTTGAAATCAAAGATCAGCTGACGGGTCTCGTTGCCCTCTGCGTCAGTTACAACAAGCTCAGCCTTGCTGCCCTTGGAAGCCTTTGCTTCAACGTTCTTGTAAACGTCGCCGTAAGCGTGACGGGCAATAGTGATAGGCTGTGTCCATGTGGGAATGTAAGGCTCAATGCCCTTTACCAGGATAGGTGTACGGAATACAGTACCATCCAGAATTGCACGGATTGTGCCGTTAGGGCTCTTCCACATCTGGGAAAGGTTGTACTCCGGCATTCTTGCAGCGTTGGGAGTGATAGTAGCGCACTTAACAGCTACGCCGTACTTCTTTGTAGCCTCTGCGCTGTCAACTGTTACCTGATCCTTTGTAGCCTCACGGCAGGGAAGACCAAGGTCATAGTATTCTGTTTTAAGGTCAACATACGGTGTCAGCAGGATATCCTTGATCCACTGCCACAGTACTCGTGTCATCTCGTCGCCGTCCATCTCGACCAGCGGAGTTGTCATCTGAATTTTATTTGCCACTTTGATTTCCTCCTATTTATTATTCTTCTTATTCCAGATAGCACGGTGAATTTTACTTTTCAGTGCAACTATTCCTACAGCTGCAATACAAGCAATTATCAATATAATAACGGTAGTCAGCGTATCGTGCTGCAATCCATCGACCAGAACCGCTATCTTGTGCCTTCTGTGATAAAGTCCTATTGCCAGAACAGCAATGATAATAAGTCCGGCTATAATTGAACTGCCAAGACCTGACTTTTTCTTTTCATTCTCATTCATTTCATGAACCTCCGTTCAATCAGCGTCGTGCTTAGAGAATCACCCATCTCAGCACACCAAGCACAAGCAGGTGCGCCGGATAGAAGATGTAGAAAAACCATTTATTGAAAGGATGCTTACTGCCGGACTGACCGTTGTAGAAGAATCGGATAATTATCGGCACCATGAAAATGCCGATCTGCCACAGACCGCTCCACCATGAACTGCTCATAAGAGCCGACATGATAACTGCACTTGCGCCTACACAGCAGAATGAGATCCACTTTCCGGCTTCGTCCTTGCGCCATATGTGGAAGAACAGACACCACAGCACATCAAATACCGCCCAGTCGCCGGGCAGAGACAATATACATAATCCGATAACGCCCAGTATCTTTACAGCCTTTGGAAGTCCGCTGTCCCATAACCTTATTGCAAGAAGTCCGAGTAACAGGGTGTAAAGTACGCCGAAAAAGGGATAAAATCCCATCAGCATACCATCCTCTATGACTATGGGCATACAGCCGAACTCAAAGTACACAAAGGGCAGCCACGACAGAAATGCAAATATGCCAAGTCTCAGGGCGTATTTTCCAAAATTCCGTGTGTAGTAATATCCCTCTGCTATGAAGTAAGCCATAGTCGGGCCGGTGAGTCTTCCTATGAAGTGCATCACCTGTCCGAGGAGCGATTCAGTCGGCACAAACGCCCATGCTATGTGGTCAATAAGCATCGCCGCAATTACTAAGTATTTCAGCTGATTGCGGTTAAGTGATAATCTGCCTGTCATATCGGTTTACTTAGAAAGATTCTCTCTTGTGTAGTCAAGGAGACCGCCTGCAAGGATGATATCCTTTGCTCTGCCTGTCAGCTCACAGAGAACAGGGATGTTTTCGCCTGTAGTCTTGTTTGCCAGAGTGAGAGTTGTCTCGCCGGCGTCAACCTTGGCACGGATATCAGCAAGCTCCAGAACATCGCCCTCGGAGATCTTGTCGTAGTCTGCTTCGTTTACGAATGTCAGCGGCAGGATACCTGCATTTACAAGGTTTGCACGGTGGATTCTTGCAAAGCTCTTAACGAGAACTGCCTTAACGCCCAGATACAGCGGTGCAAGTGCAGCGTGTTCTCTTGATGAACCCTGACCATAGTTTGAACCGCCTACGATAATGCTCTTGCCCATTTCCTTTGCACGAGTCGGGAATGCTTCGTCGCATACTGTGAAGCAGTGCTGTGAGATAGCCGGAATGTTTGAGCGCAGCGGCAGGATCTTAGCACCGGCAGGCATGATGTGGTCTGTTGTGATGTTGTCGCCAACCTTCAGTGAGCAGCCAGCCTCAATAGTTTCTTCCAGAGGAGCAGTTTCAGGGAAAGGCTTGATGTTCGGACCACGGAGAATTTCAACGCTGTCCATATCTTCCTCAGCAACAGGAAGAACGATCATGTTATCATTTACTGTGAACTTCTCAGGAAGTACGAACTCAGGCATTTCACCGATCTCACGAGGATCAGAAAGATAGCCTGTGATCGCAGAATATGCAGCCAGCTCAGGTGATACCAGATAGATCTGACCATCCTTTGTTCCGGAACGTCCGAGGAAGTTTCTGTTAAAGGTTCTGAGAGAGATACCGCCGGAATTAGGAGCCTGTCCCATACCGATACACGGACCGCAGGCACTTTCCAAAATTCTGGCACCTGCATCTATCATAACAGAAAGCGCACCATTTTGAGCTAACATATTAAGCACCTGCTTTGAACCCGGAGCAATTGAAAGCGATACATCGGGATGAACAGTTTTTCCTTTTAAAATGTGAGCAACCTTAAGCATATCAAGAAGAGAACTGTTTGTGCATGAACCAATGCACACCTGGTCTATCTTCATAGCACCGATTTCTTCTATGCTCTTTATATTATCCGGTGAGTGAGGACAAGCTGCAGCGGGCTTTAATGCACTTAAATCGATATTGATTTCTTCGTCATAAACC
>JAZNOB010000002.1:0-11369 GCA_045580565.1 Ruminococcus sp. | reverse complement strand
GGTTCTTCTGAATACAAGGGAAATCAGACAGGCACCTCCTTTGCGCTAGATGAGACCTATCAGTCCTATATCACATATTACTGGAGAGTTGATACAATTGACAGCAGCGGCAATGTTATCAAGGGCTCTGTAAATTCATTTAACGTATCAAGACTTGCTTTCCCGTCAGCAGAGGGCTACGGACGCTTTGCTCGAGGCGGCCAGGGTGGTCAGGTCGTTCATGTTACCAACCTTAATGACAGCGGTGAGGGGTCGCTCCGCTGGGCACTCTGTGACGCACAGTGGCAGACAGATGACTGGAAGGGCGTTCCCAGAATCATTGTATTTGATGTTGGCGGCGTAATTGAACTCAAGAGCACACTTTGTATTCCAGATAATGCCGGAAGCGTATACATTGCAGGTCAGACTGCACCTGGCGATGGTATTACTCTTACAAAGTACGACTTCGGTGCTATGGGCACTTATGATGTAATCATCCGTGATATTCGTGTCCGTATGGGTGACTCCAACGGCACCTCCCATGGTGGTATGGGCATGGGCAGCTGTGACCATTCTATCGTTGACCATTGCTCTATCTCGTGGGCTACTGACGAAGGCTTTAGTTCAAGAAGCGCAGCTAATCTTACTTTCCAGTGGAATATTATTGGTGAGTCTCTGAATGAATCTGTTCACTATAATGCAGATGACAGAACTCAGACTGAGCCACACTCCTTTGCAGCTTCTATCGGCGGTTATGCAGGAAGCTATCACCATAATCTGCTTATTGACTGTACGGGACGCAACTGGTCTCTGGCAGGTGCTGTTGAACAGGATGGTGCAACCTATGGCGGTCAGATCGACATCCGTAATAACGTAGTGTACAACTGGCGTGACCGCACAACAGACGGCGGTGCAAGAAGAGTCAACTTTGTAAATAACTATTATAAGGCTGGTGCAGTCAGCAATACCAATATGCACATTGTTTCCATAGATGGCAACGAGCTTTCATATAATGATATGCAGAAAGCATATGTTTCCGGCAATGTAATGGTTGGTACAAACGGCTCATATATCCTGAAGGCTTCTGATGATGCCTGGTCAGCGGGCAAGGCAGTTTCAGGCGGCAAGGGCGGCGCAACTGTAAATGACGTAAAGGGTACATCACAGTTCTTTGAGCCATATGTAAATACTGAGACTGCTGAAGATGCTTACAAGAGCGTAATTTCAAGCGCCGGTGCAGGCGGTTCATCTGCAACTGGCTGGGACTATATCGACTCCCGTTACATTAAGGAAGTTACAAACGGCACATATACCTACACTGGTTCCAAGGCTGGCCTGAAGGGCATCATCGACAGCCAGAACGATGCCGGCGGTTATCCTACAAGCTCTAATTTCGAGCATAGCACAAACGGCGCAACAAATGCAGCGAACGATACCGACCGTGATGGTATGCCTAACACTTGGGAAACAGCTCATGGTCTTAACCCGGATGACGCATCTGACGGCTGCATCAATAGTATGTCACCTGACGGCTATACAAACGTAGAAATGTATCTGAATGAGCTTGCAGGCGATGATGTAGTATTCGGTGCTCCTCCTGTTGTTGGTAAGGAAGGCACTATTCTGGATACAGCTTATACCTACAGCTTCAGGAATAAGAACAGCGGTCTTTACCTTGAGGTTGCAGGCAGCACAGCCGCAGCAGGCACAAATGTTCAGCAGGGTACAACAGGCGCAAGAGACTGGTACCTTGAGGATGCAGGTGACGGCTATTATCTGATTTATTCTGAGGTTGGCGATAAGAAGACATATCTCCTTGACCTTGATTACGGCAAGACTGATAATGGAACAAACATTGGCATATATACTGATACAAACAGCAATGCGCAGCACTTCAAGTTTGTTGATAACGGCGATGGCACATACAATATCTGCACAGCGGTTACAAAGGACGAAAGCTGTCTCGGCGTTTCATCCGGTTCAACTGAAGAAGGTGCAAATGTAGTACAGTGGGCGTGCAATGGTTCAGACGACCAGAAGTGGATACTTGAATCTTCACTTGATCCTGTTACCGGTAATCTTATTTCTGAGCTTACACCTAAGGATACAACTTACTACGACTACTGGGCAATTGACACGAGTCTCGGTGCAGGCGATATTGTATTCGGCGATAGAACTGATGATAAGCTTGTAACATTTGCGACTATTCCAAGCGAGCTTGCAGGTGCGGAATATGTAGTTACACCTTGTGATGCAAAGGCTCTGACAAACGATGTAGCTGACCTGACGGCAGGTACGGATATCACGCTGTACGTTGGTCTTGATTCAAGAACTATTTCTCAATATGGCGTTCCTACATGGATGAGCGGCTGGGAAGCAACCGGACTTACTGTTGTGAACAGCAAGGATGTAAGTTTCTCAATGTATTCTATCGACCTTGCAGCAGGCGAGACTATTACTCTCGGTGCAAACGGCGGTTCATCCGGCTGCGTATTCTATACAATTATGGCAACAAATAAACAGGCTGCTGTAACAACAACTACAACAACTACTACGACTACCGCAGTCACTACCACTATGAAAGCACCTGATGCAGTGCTTTATGATGCAACCTGTGACGGCAGAATCAATATATTTGACCTGATCGCAGTAAAACGCCACGTTGGAGGTTCTTCAGTGCTGGATGGTGCTGCATTCATTAACGCAGATACAAATAGTGACGGCAGTATCACAATTGCTGATATCGTGGCAGTTCAGAAAAAGCTTCTTGGGCTTAAATAAGGAGTGATGTTATATGCTTAATAAATTTAAAAGATGCTTAGGTGTTCTGATAAGCGGCGTTATGCTTTTTTCATCGGCTGCTATTATGCCTGCAGAGGCACAGGCAGCAGGTTCGATCATAGCATTTCCAGGTGCTGTCGGCGGCGGTAAATACGCCACCGGCGGACGTGGAGGCGAGGTTTACCATGTAACAAATCTCAATGACAGCGGTGCCGGTTCATTTCGTGATGCTGTAAGCAAATCAAACCGAATCGTAGTATTCGACGTGAGCGGTACGATCGAGCTTACAAGCAATGTGGTTGTACAGAGCAATATCACTATTGCCGGTCAGACAGCTCCCGGCGGTTCCGGTATTACACTGAAAAACTACAAGCTGGGACTTGGCGGCGAAAACTGTATCGTAAGATTTATCAGCTCACGTCCTGGTCCCTATAAGGCAACAAGCTCCGGTAATGACGCACTCGGCGGAGCAGGCGGTTCTAATTCAATTCTTGACCACTGCTCCATCGGCTGGGCTTCTGACGAACAGTGGGGACTTTACTCCAAGAATGATAACTATACCTGTCAATATACCGTGATCGGTCCTGCCAATTCATGGGGCGGTCATGATAAAGGCATTCACGGCTTTGGCATTATGCTGGGACGTTCTAATGTTTCTTACGACCACAATCTTATCATCCACAATGTATCAAGAAACTTCCGTGGTAAGGTGCCGGATCAGAATGCCGCTGACTTCACAAACAACATCATCTACGACTGGGGATATCAGACAACTTATGGTACGATCGGTCATATCAACTATGTAAACAACACCCTCAAGGCTGGTAATTCCACAACCGGAGCGTACTACTACGCTCAGGTATCAGATAATGATAATTTCAAGGTGTACCTGTCTGGTAACAGAATTCTCAATAAGGATAATTCCATAAGAAATGATGTAAACAGCAACTGGTCAGCGATGAAATACAATGACAGCAAGAGCGAGGCAACAACACGAGTTGACACACCTTTCCAGATCATTACAAACGGCGAGGACGTTTCAACTGTTCACACAGCTGAGAGTGCAGCAGATTCCTACGAGCACGTAATCAGTTATGCTGGTAACGGCATTTCTCCTACGCAGAGAACAGCTATCGACCAACTATGCGCCGATGAAACAAAGAATGGTACCGGCTCATGCAGTGGTACAGCGGCATATGACTCAACTGTAACCGACCTTGATAAGTACAGCATTAAGTGCGGAGTAACTTATGATTATCCGGATCCGGTGCTTCAGAAGACTATTACCGATAATGACAATGATGGTATGGATGACGATTGGGAGTTGCTTCGTGGACTTGATCCCAATGATCCTACCGATACCAACGGCGACTACTGCGGCGAAGGCTATACAAACATTGAGTACTACATCAATGACCTTACAGTAGACGCATTTCCTCAGGGTGTTGTCACACCTTCTCCGGAGACTGCAAATGTACCCGCCATTTCCGCATTTGAAACTATTGAGGCTGAGAGCTTTTCTTCTCAGTCCGGCGTTGTGGCAGAGGACTGCACAGAGGGTGGTCAGAATATCGGTTATATCGAAAACGGCGACTATGTAATGTTCCGCAAGGTTGATTTTGAAGATGGCGCTCGAAGCTTCACAGCAAGAATTGCAAGTGCCGGAGTTGGCGGCAATATCGAGCTGTATCTTGACAAATTGTCGGGTACTCCTGTAGCAGCTATACCAGTAACAGGTACGGGCAACTGGCAGGAATATGTGGATGTAACGGCAAACATAAGTCTGATTACAGGGCAGCATAATCTGTACCTGAAGTTTACAGGCGGTGAAAGCTATCTCTTTAATGTGAACAACTTTATATTCAGCAAAGAGGCTGTTCCGATGAACGGAAGACTTGTAAAAAATCTTCTCGTTTATGATACGCTTAATCCTAATGACTGGAAGATTACTGATGATGCAGCTGTAGGTTCACTGATTTTTGCTGACAGAGATTTTACTTATGCAACGCTGCCATCAGAACTGAATGGTGCGGAGGTCATCAATACTGCCTGCGACTCAAAGGCTCTCACAGATACAGCAGTAACATTTGAGGCAGGTGCAGATATTGAGGTTTATGTTGCTCTTGATAAACGTGTAGTAGATACAGCTGTTCCGTCATGGCTCAGCGGCTGGGAGCAGACCTCACTTCAGATAGTAAGCTCCAATGATGTTACATTTATTCCTTATAAGAAAACCTATAAGACAGGTGAGCTTGTAACTATCAAGGGTAATGAGCAGGCGTCATACTGTGTAAACTACACTGTTTTTGTAAAGGAGCTGTCGTCAGCTGTAACGACAACAACTACTACTGCAACTACAACAGAGACCACCACCGTCACAACAATTCCCTATAAAATCATCGGTGATGTTAATGTTGATGGCTCATTGACACTGCTTGACATAGTTGCGATGCAGAAGTATATCCTTCACATCGGTCAGCTTGCAGATGTTAATGCCGGCGATGTCTGCAAGGACGGAAGAATCAATGTATTTGATCTTGCGGCCATGAAAAATCTGTTTCACGATAATGCTTAATGCCTTTATCGGCAGATCAGCATAATCATATCTTCTCCCTGTAACGGCTGTGTTCTTATGAATGCAGCCGTTTTTTCTTGAAGCTGATTTTCTGTATGTTTCATGAAATTGAAAAAGTTTTCAAATATGCCTTGATTTTTGATGTGAAAGACTGTATAATATAAAAAGGTATGCAGATATAGTCTGCATTTTATAATACAGCTTCAGTTTTCCGCTGATGCTGAATGATAAGGAGGTACCCTCATGAGAGCGGTAATTACAGTAATAGGAAACGATAATGTTGGCATCCTGCATAAGGTAAGCGGAGTTTGCGCAAAGTATCAGGCAAATGTAATCGAAGTAACCCAGAGTGTTCTTCAGGAAATGTTTGCAATGATCATGATGGTCGATATTTCAAATATGAATGCTGATTTTTCTGCAATGAGCGATGAACTTACAGAACTTGGCACTGAACTGGGTCTGTCCATTCACAGTATGCATGAAGATATCTTCAATGCAATGCACCGTATATAAACTACATACAGGAGTATATTTAAATGAATAATTCTATGTTTAATGCAACGGATATACTTGAAACCATTCGCATGATTCAGGATGAGTGTCTTGATATCCGTACTACAACAATGGGTATATCCCTGCTGGATTGTATTGATCCTAATATTGATAAGGCGTGTGATAAGGTTTATGACAAGATCACACGTAAGGCTGAGAAGCTTGTAGAAACAGGCGAAAAGATCGAAAAGGAGTATGGAATCCCGATTATCAATAAGAGAATTTCTGTAACTCCCATCGCTATGCTTGCAGCTGCTTGTCCCAATGATAATCCGGTCAAGTTTGCAAAGGCTCTCCAGAGAGCTGCTGAAACCTGCGGCGTAAACTTCGTAGGCGGTTATTCTGCTCTAGTTCACAAGGGCTTCAGCGCAGGTGATGTTGCGCTTATCCGTTCAATTCCTGAGGCTCTTGATATCACTACAAGACTCTGTTCATCTGTAAATGTCGGCTCGACAAGAAGCGGTATCAATATGGATGCTGTAAAGATGATGGGTGAGGTTATTCTTGAATCTGCACAGCTTACAGCTGACAGACAGTGTGTAGGCCCTTCCAAGCTTGTTGTATTCTGCAATGCTCCTGAGGATAATCCTTTCATGGCTGGTGCATTCCACGGCGTTGGTGAATCTGACTGCGTTATCAATGTAGGCGTATCTGGCCCGGGCGTTGTACGTTCTACTATTTCAAAGTATCCTGACCTTACTATAGATCAGCTCGCTGATATCATCAAGAAGACTGCATTCAAGATTACAAGAATGGGTCAGATGGTTGGTGCAAAGGCATCCAAGATGCTGGGCGTAGAATTTGGTATAGTTGACCTTTCACTTGCTCCCACACCGGCAGTAGGCGACAGTGTTGCTCATATTCTTGAGGCAATGGGTCTTGAGACCTGCGGTACTCACGGTACTACAGCTGCTCTTGCAATGCTTAATGACGCTGTAAAGAAGGGCGGTGTTATGGCTTCTTCCAATGTAGGCGGTTTGTCCGGTGCATTTATCCCTGTATCTGAGGACGCCGGCATGATCGACGCTGCTGTTGACGGTACGCTTACTCTCAGCAAGCTTGAAGCTATGACAGCGGTGTGCTCTGTAGGTCTTGACATGATCGCAATTCCCGGCGATGTTGAAGCTACAACTATTTCTGCTATTATTGCAGACGAAATGGCTATCGGTATGGTAAATAATAAGACCACAGCTGTACGTGTAATTCCGGCTGTAGGAATGAAGGAAGGCGATATGCTGGAATTTGGCGGTCTGTTCGGCAGCGCCCCCATTATGCCTGTATGCCGCAAGTCTTCTGCACGCTTCATTGAAAGAGGCGGACGCATTCCTGCTCCGATGCACAGCATCAAGAACTAAGAGGTGGATATATGCAGCAGAACATTGCACAGATTGCTGTAATCGGTGGAGGTGCATCTGGTCTTGCTGCTGCAATTGAAGCGAAGCAGTACGGCGGCAGTGAATGCCGTGTAGTAATAATTGAAAAAAACTCCAGACTTGGAAAAAAAATTCTCGCAACCGGCAATGGACGCTGCAACCTCGGCAATATTGAGGAAAAGCAGCGCAGACATTATTCCGGCAGTTGTGCTGAGCTTGCCGAGGAGCTGTTCAGTGATTATGAAGGCTCAGAGGCCTTTTTCAAGTCGCTTGGTGTAATATGTAAAGCAGACAGCGGCAGATTGTATCCATACAGTAATCATGCCGCTTCTGTTTTAGATGCGCTTCGCTTTCAGGTGCAGGAGCTGCAGATAGATGTAATTACAGATACTTCAGTAAAATCGTTGATAAGCGAATCCGGCTTTTGGAAGCTTTCTTCAGACAGCTGTGAAATATTTGCTGAAAAAGTAATAATTGCCTGCGGCGGCAAGGCTGCGCCTGCAATGGGTACAGACGGCAGCTTCTATAAGATTATTGAAAAGATGGGACATAGGCTGACGTCTATAGCTCCGGCATTGTGTCCTGTATACACAAAGCCGTCACTTCTGCATGGTCTGAAAGGCATACGAGCCCTTGCCAAAGCATCTTTATACAATGAAAACGGTGAGCTTGCTGCATCAGATGCGGGTGAAGTGCAGCTGACTGACAAGTCGCTGTCCGGTATATGTATATTTAACCTTGCATCATTTGCCCAATATGATAATATGTATATCAGTCTTGATCTTCTGCCGCATCTGAAGGATTATGAAGTGCGTGAGCTTCTGTGGGATATATATGCCCAACGTGCAGGATGGAATATTGAGGATATGATGTCAGGTATATTCAATAAAAAAATGTGCCCCGCAATATTGAAGGCAAGCGGTGTATCAGCAGATTTTAGTGCCCCTGTATATGCACTTACACCTGACGATATGGAGCGGATCGCTGTGACTATAAAAGACTGGCGTTTCCCTGTTATCGGTATAGCAGAATGGGAGAACGCACAGGTCACTTCTGGCGGTATACATAGAAATGAAATTACAGATAAGCTGGAATCGACAATTAGCAAGGGAGTGTACTTCTCTGGCGAGATCCTTGACATAGCAGGGGAGTGCGGTGGATATAATCTTGCATGGGCATGGTGCAGCGGCATAACAGCTGCACGTGCTGCTGTTGATTCATTAAAAGGATGTGATATATGATGATAAGAATATCTAATATAAATGTGCCTTTAGCTGAGGCTGATACTCCATACAATCATCTTGCAGCACGTAAGCTGAAGATTTCCTGTGATGACATACTCCACGTCATATGCCTTAAAAGATCTGTAGACGCACGAAAGAAGAATGCTATCCAGATCGTTCTGACCCTTGCTGTTACTCTGAAAAATGAACGTGCAGCACTGAAACGCATAAAGAACAGAGCTGATATATCTGAATATATCCCGTATAAATATACTATACCAGAAGTATCCGCTAAAGGAGCGAGACCTGTTGTAATAGGTTTCGGTCCAGCAGGTATGTTTGCAGCACTACTTCTTGCAAAAGCAGGCTTACGCCCGATTGTACTTGAAAGAGGAAAACCTGCGCTTGAACGCCAGAAATCCGTTGAGATTTTCAGGAAAACGGGTATTCTTGATACTGAAAGTAATATTCAGTTCGGAGAAGGCGGTGCAGGTACATTTTCTGACGGTAAGCTTAATACCGGAATCAATGATCCGAGAATACGATACATACTTGAAACATTTGTAAAACACGGTGCGCCGGAGGATATACTTTACAATGCCAAGCCTCATATCGGTACGGACTATCTTATTAAGGTGGTACAGAATATCAGAGATACAATAACCAGTTTTGGCGGTGAAGTAATATTCGGTGCAAAATTTATAGGGTATGATACTGATGACATCGGCAGACTCAGAGAAATATCATATACAAAAAATAACAGCACCAATATTATCTCCGCTAATAAATGTATTCTTGCAACTGGACACAGTGCAAGGGATGTATTCCGTATGCTGAAGAGCAGGGGCGTCACTCTTAGTCAGAAGAATTTTGCTATGGGTGTCCGTATAGAACACCTTCAGAAAGATCTTGACCGCTGTATGTATGGAGGTAATGCAGGTCATCCTGCTTTAGGTGCTGCGGATTATAAACTTGCAGTGCACTTACCGGACGGACATAGTTTGTACACATTTTGTATGTGTCCAGGTGGAGAAGTAGTAGCATCAGCTTCTGAAGATAAACGGCTTGTAGTAAATGGTATGAGCTATCGTGCAAGAGATAGCATAAATGCTAACAGCGCAATTCTTGTGGGTATTTCACCAGATGATTTGTCAAGTGATGATCCGCTTGCAGGTATGCTTCTTCAGGAAGAAATCGAACACAAGGCATACGTATCAGCCGGAGGAGGTTATAAAGCTCCTGTTTGTCTTACAGGTGATTTTCTGGAGGGACAAGTGTCAACAAGATATGGCAAAGTAAAGCCATCCTATACTCCTGGGTGCAGTTTTGTACTGCCTGATGAATATTTACCGAAGTTTATGACTGACACACTGCGCTCGGGAATACCTGAAATGGCGAAGAAGCTGTCATTATTTGGTGACGCTGAAGCTGTGCTTACAGGTGTAGAAAGCCGCAGCTCATCTCCGGTGCGTATAGTTCGCAATGAGATGTATCAGTCTGTAGATGTCAAGGGTTTATATCCATGCGGTGAAGGAGCCGGTTATGCCGGTGGTATAACCTCAGCTGCTGTGGATGGATTACGATGCGCCGAAGCGATTATTAAACAGGAATACTGACAAGGGAAGTGTGATATCCAATTGCACCAAATACCAATTTGGTGCAATGAGAAAAGTTTTTAATCCTCAGAAACCGCCTTAAGCTTGAGGATATGAATAACATCGGATGAGAACTTATGGAACGCCTGAAGCCGTTCCAGAGCAAGACATAATTCAATGCAGTCAACAGCGTCCACCTGACGGTACCGGAAGTTCTGCCGGAGCTGCATAACATCATCTTCAAGAAATGCCATGTTGTTAAGTATGTACTCGTAAAGGGCTTCAGATTCTTTTTGTCTCATTTCAGCATCTCCTTAACATCATCAAGGCTATCAAGCCATAAACACACCGTATATTCACCCTTGTACGAACGAGGGTGATTTTTTATGTAGTCAAGCATATCATGAGTAACTGTATCACAGTGCACCCTTGTACGCCTGTTCAGACCCAGAGAAGCATAAAACATATGCTTGCCACGATCAGCTACAGACTTTTCAAGGCTCTTGCTGATATACTTGGTAACGTACTTGCAAGCTCCCTCGTGGCTTTCTATGGGCTCCAGATCGCACCAGCCGAAAGACTTCTGATAACGCTCCCAGTTATACACGTCCTGACCTCTGCGTACCTTAGAAGCTATGTAGCTGCTCATCTGATCGCCCAGCTGGAACTTGTGCAGGTACTCCGCAGGCAGTCCTGACAAGAACCCGTGCACGTGCCATGATTTCATGTCTCCGTGGAGCTCCGGTACAAGAAGATACTTGATGTTCGTTCCTTTACGCTTGTTATGGTCACGTACCATCTGAGTAAACTTCTTTCTGTACTCATTCAGATCTGTTCTGTCATGCTTTCCGCCGTCGATAGTTCCAGTGAAGAACCAGTCCCATTGATTGCAGTACGCAAGCTCATAGATGGTACTGCGTGCTCTGTAGACGTTCTTTGCAAGCTTAACGACGTTTCCACAGTCATCTACTTCCAGCACATCGCCATCACCGTCAACAACGTCTCCGGGCAGTATCTCAGGTTCTTCAACACCCTTGTTCCGCAGCGTAGGCATGAACACAAGCTTGTACTTCGTATGTTCTCCGTTGGTGTACTCAGATATGATAAGCTGATCATTGCTGTAGAGAAGTCGGAGGGCCAAGCGGTCTTAGGAAGACAATTTCATCACACAACTCCTTGGCTCACAGAACGACATGGCTACGATCCGACTTGTAGGCATGAACACAAGCTTGTACTTCGTATGTTCTCCGTTGGTGTACTCAGATATGATAAGCTGATCATTGCTGTAGAG
>JAZNOB010000001.1:0-2350 GCA_045580565.1 Ruminococcus sp. | reverse complement strand
TGACGATCATGCAATGCTTATTGAGTATACCGGTACTGGTGAAAGCGTTGTTGTTCCATCGTCAGCAGACGGTCGTCCTGTAACTGTTATCGGAGATAGTGTTTTTTCGAACGCTGAAAATCTCAGCAAGGTCGAGATACCGGATACCGTTACGACCATGATGACGGCTTTCGATAAATGTGAATCCCTCACCGATGTCATTATACCGCCCTCTGTTACTGAACTTATAGGAACATTTCGGTACTGTTCTGGACTTACAGAGGTGACGATCCCTGATACAGTTGTTACTATGCAGGGAACTTTTTTCAATTGTGAAAACCTTACTGCTGTACATCTGCCGGATTCCGTTACGGACATAACCGGTGCATTTGAAAGATGCAGCTCCCTTAAAGAAATCACCCTGCCCTCATCCCTTACAGAGGTGAGCGTCAGAGCCTTCGCGGATTGTACTGCACTTGAAATAGTCAATATTCCTGATTCAGTTACGTCGATTGGTCAATCTGCTTTCTATAACTGTGATTCACTGAAGACGATAACATTACCCGACTCAGTAACCACGATCGGCAGCCTCGCATTCTCATCATGCGATTCACTTAAAACAGTAACGCTGCCTGCATCGCTTACTGAGATTAGTGCAAGTGTTTTCAGCACAAGTACTTCTCTTGAAGAAGTCAATATTACGGGTGACGTTACTTCTATAGGCAATGCAGCGTTTTTTGGCTGCACTGCGCTGAAAAATATCACACTCCCTGAAACAGTAGAGGTTATTTGTGAAAATGCGTTCTGGGAATCGGGTCTTACATCAATAGATCTTCCAGCAGGAATAAAGACGGTCGAGCGGCACGCTTTTTACAACTGCCAGAGCCTTGAAGCTGTGACATATCCGGACACTATCGAAAATGTAGCCTACGAAGCCTTCGAGGAAACTCCGGTTTACCTGACTCTTACATTCCCTGACAGCACAAACGTCATTCTTAACGTGGATGATGCGCATACATCCACTATCACTGACCCTGTCATTCCGGACTGCGTTACATCCATGTACTACAATTCCATAAATATGAAGGGCACTCTCACCATCGGCAGCAGACTGAGGGAATTTATAGTTAACGAATTTGACAGCAATTATGATTACTATGACAGTCTGAAGGATATTGTGGTAAGTGAGGATAACCCTTACTTCTGTGCTGAAAAGGGCGTGTTATACAATAAGGACAAGACAGAGATCATCTACATTGCAAGGGACTATGAGTTTGAGGGCGGCATTATGACTATCCCTGCTTCAGTAGAGAAGATATCCTGCAAGCTGTTCAATAACAGCGTCAGGGCTTATGAGGTCGAAAACGGGAACACTGCATTTGCCGCAGCTGACGGTGTGCTCTTTGACGCTCAGATGAAAACCCTTATCAGCTATCCGACTGCCTCTCCCACCAAATATTATACTGTTCCATCCGGAACAGAAGCAATGCTCTCCGGTGCATTCTTCGTAGTGCCGGCGCTTACTGCAGTTGAGATCCCAGCCAGCGTGAACACGCTCCAATGGCATACCTTTGAAAATGCTGAGACGGAATATATTATATTCTGGCATTCAAGTGATAATCCTCTGGAAATTGATTTTGTCTTTGAATACGACGGAAGAGGCGGCGGCAAGGATACAACATACTACGTCATAAAGGGAAGCATCATTGAAGAAACATTCCCGTATCGCTGCGCAGTCATTTCGCCGGGTGAAAACGGTACTCTCGGTGAGAACATCAGCTGGGTAACTGAGGGACTGGAGCTGAGAATATCCGGAACAGGCGCAATTCCTCAGATGCCTGCGGAGGAATATCCGTGGTACGGTATCGCTTTTGAAAGTCTCATTTTCGAGGGCGAAAATATAGAGATCCCTGACAATGCCTTTGAGGGAAATGAGTATATTTTATCCGCTGACCTGTCCGGCGTTACCAGCATAGGCGAAAGGGCGTTTTATGAATGCGAGAAGCTTATCAATATAACCGGCGATGAATCAGTCAGCATGGTAAAGGCAGAAGCCCTTGACGGTACAAGATGGATCGCAGGTCCGAGAGATGAGTCAGGTCTTAATATTCTGGGAAACGTATTCATGAAGGCATTCAGCGCTGATGAAATTGTCATCCCTGAAAATGTGATGTACATTCCGGAGGACGCCTTTACCGCCACATCCATAGACACTCTCTATGTGCCTGAGTCAGGCGTTTTCTGGAACAGATACGCTTTCCGGAACTCCATATCCCTCAATCACCTCCGCTTCATCGGCAGAGAGGAGGATATTACTGTTGAGGAGTTCCGTGCTGCTGCTGAGAAGTGCAGGAATGTAACTCTTACCGAT